>NZ_JAGFPF010000450.1:0-1399 GCF_025962695.1 Candidatus Symbiopectobacterium sp. NZEC135
TGCCGAAGGCTCTTTTGTCGGCAAAGGCATCTACGATGTGGATACCTTCGTTACCGCAACGCAGCAAGTGTGCCCGGAAGATTTGGTGCTGAGCCACGATCTGCTCGAAGGCTGTTATGCCCGTTCGGGGCTGGTCAGCGACGTGCTGTTGTATGAACAGTATCCGAACCATTATCTGGCCGATGTAGCGCGCCGCACTCGTTGGATTCGGGGCGACTGGCAACTGCTTAACTGGCTGAAACCTCAGGTGATGCGTGCGGATGGATCGCACAGCAAAAACCCATTGAGCCTGCTGTCGCGTTGGAAACTGTTCGATAATTTGCGCCGCAGTCTGGTGCCGCCCGCCTTTTTGACACTGCTGTTCTGCGCCCTGTTGGCCGTGCCCAATCACGCCTATTGGCTGTCGGCATTAACGCTGACAGTGCTGCTGCCCACGCTGCTGTCCACGTTTCAGGACATCATCAGCAAGCCTCGGCGCCGTCCGTTCGAGCAGCATGTGCGGTTGGTGATTGTCGGCGCGCGCCAACGTTTGTTGCGTATGGGCGTCGAGATCCTCACCTTGCCGCACCGTGCGGGGTATTCGCTTCACGCCATTGCCATCACCCTGTGGCGACTGGGTGTCAGCCGACGTAATCTTAATCAATGGACTACTTTTGCGCAGTGCAGCGCACAGCGCGACGCCGCACCGGGGCGCTTTTACCGCGCCATGTGGCTCAACGTAGCGATGGGGTTGGCTCTCCCGTTGCTGAGCGCACAGCTTGCGCCCATGCTGCTGGTGGTGGCACTGCCTCTGGGGGCACTCTGGTGTCTGACGCCGTTATTGCTAAGCTGGATGAGCCGCGAACCTCAACGTCAGCGAACGGCGCTGAACGCCAAGCAACAGCGACGGCTGCGACAAAACAGCCGGGAAATATGGGCGTTCTTCGAGACCTTTGTCACCGCAGACGACAACTGGCTGCCGCCGGACAATTATCAGCAAGCGCCGCACGCGGTCATCGCTCACCGCACGTCGCCTACCAACATCGGCCTGTCATTGATGGCAACGCTGACCGCCTGGGATTTCGGCTACCTGCCGCTGGAACAGGCTCTGACACGCATCGCGGACACCCTGGATACGCTGGACAAACTGGAGCATTATCGCGGCCATTTGTACAACTGGTACGACACGCGCACGTTGGCCCCGCTGGCCCCGCGCTATATCTCCAGCGTGGACAGCGGCAATATGGCAGGTCACCTGCTCACGCTGCACGCGGCCATGCGTGCACTGCGCCATCAGCCGGTTTTTGATGCTGCACAGGTTGTGGCCGGTCTTGATGATACGCTGCGCATTCTGGTCAGGCACTGGGGCCGTAATGCGCCAACCACACTGCGCCAAATGCAGCGTCACTGTACGCGCGCT
>NZ_JAGFPF010000451.1:0-1398 GCF_025962695.1 Candidatus Symbiopectobacterium sp. NZEC135
GTTAACGTTGGTTTGTTGCGGGTTGAATTTATAAAAGCAATGATCCTAATACTTTCATTTTTCGGCTTTGTTAATTAAATCATTTTATTGTGAATTATGATTAAGGGAGTGTTCATTAATATATAGCTGCAAAGGTTGCTGTATGATTATATATAATAACATTACCATCAACGCATGAACGATTTCCTGATAAATAAGAATTATCAATCTTGTGTTTTAATGATTAATTTTTGCAATTATTTTCCATCAAAAAGGGCATTATTCCATTCTCCGGTTTTTGTTGGGTCAGTCCTTAAATCCGATGGTTCGCCTACGGCCTGTTCTATTTCTCGTCAATTTCACATAGCGCCACGGTAGTGTCAGAGTTGAGGTCATGCGTATGTCAAATATTACAATGGATAACGCGGAGATGGGGATCACGGCGCAGTAATGGTGTGAAGAGCATGGATTGAACGACCAATCTGCCCGTCGTTACATCAAACCTGGCGCTGTGCAAAAATCAGGCTGTTTTGTTGCTGGTAATCGCCTTCACGATGAGATTGAAAATGGCATTGGTCGTGCATCCAGCGTGGATGCCAGTATAAGAGTCATCGAATTGATAACACCGCCAGCCCATTTTTGAGATACCCACAAAGATTAAACAAAGATGCATTTATTGAAACTTCGTTTAATAACGTCTGTGTAATATCCCCATCCATCATCAGTTACGGTGAGAAAAGAGATAGGGGGAACATTGTTGTGCCTGATAATTCTTAGGTCCGGTATGGGCTGATTAATATGTTAAAGAACACGATTAAATAGACTCTTTGTATGCAGGATACGCTGATTTAGGTGTGGTCCTTAGCAATGCATGGGGTTTATATACATTGCTTGGTATCCACAGAAACGTAAAGAAGTCTGAGATAGCCAGAGTCATATAATGATATTGCTACTTTGTAAGCGGATAGTGTCGTCCTTTTAAATTAACGTGGTGGATGTGCACTATTCGTGTTTTTAGAAAAAGTGAATTTGCGAGAGAAAATGAATAAGATATTAATTACTGGGGTTACAGGGTTTATTGGTGGGGCTACACTGGAAAATATCATTAATAATGATCTTGGCTGTGATTTACTCCTTTTAGTCCGCGCTGATTCTCATGGTGACGCGGTGAAACGCGTTCATGAAAATATGAGAAAATTCAATATTAGTGAGGATAAGCTAACAAAAATAACTGAAGATAATATATTGTTGGGGGATCTTGGTAAACCCGAATTATATTTAGAGGATCCTCGGTTAGATAGCATAACGCATGTGATTAACTGTGCTGCCATCGCGTCATTTGGTAAGAATCCAATGATTTGGAAAGTTAACGTTGATGGTACTCTCGCGTTAGCCCGAAGAATGGCCACTGTTAAGGGG
>NZ_JAGFPF010000452.1:0-1395 GCF_025962695.1 Candidatus Symbiopectobacterium sp. NZEC135
CTCGATCGCATCTGGACCAACGGACACCGTTACATGAAAGCCGGTGTCATGCTGAGCGATTTTTACAGCCAGGGCACGGCCCAGCTTAATTTGTTCGACACCAACCAACCGCAAGCCAATAGCGCGACGCTTATGCAGGTTATTGATCAGGTAAATACCTCAGGAAAAGGGGCGATATGGTTCGCCGGACAAGGCATTCAGCAGCCCTGGGCGATGAAGCGCAACATGTTGTCACCTGCGTATACCACCCGGTTTGCCGACTTGCCGATTGCAAAGTAGACGACAGCACTCACCAGCATGGCACGCACAACCCACTGCGGTAGAAACACGGCGCGATTATTGCGTCACCATATCCATGACCGGCGTCAGTAATTTATTTTTTCGGTTACGACGTAAAAAACTCAGGTATATCGATTTATTGATTTTCTGCTTTAGCGGAATAGTCACTACATGCTCACGTTTATATAAATCAACAATTGAGCTGGAAAATAGCGCAATGCCCGCATTGCTCTCAACCATATCCATCACAATATCGATCTGGCTACACTCTTTATACTGTCTGGGCTTAATACCCGCCAGAGAAAATGCCGTTGAAATAATAGAATATGCCCCCGTATCCTTTTGCGGCAAAATAACGTTTTCATGCGCCAAGTCTGACAAACCTATCTCCGATTTCGACGCCAGCGCGTGCTGTGGCGGCAACACCGCGACAACGTGATCTTCCAGCACGAGATGATGATCCAGCAGACCATCGTCAAGCTCCTCTTGTGACGGGGTACCGAACGCCGCCAGCAACGTTGTATTTTTCACTTTTTCAATCAGGGCATGGCTGGAGCCGTCGACAAAGGAGTAATTAATATTTTTGGCGGTCTGATTTAATGCCAGGAAGTTTTTAAAAAAATCCATACGCCCGACAGGCGGAATAACGCCGATAAAAGCATGATCTAATGTCCCCTGCTCCTGATGAGCATCGACGATCGCCATTAACTGATCGAATTCATCGACAATGCGCTCACAGCGCTGCGCAAAAATAGCACCAAATTCCGTCAGTGAAAAAGTGCGTGTCGTGCGGTTGATTAATTTGATGTTGATCTCTTGTTCTAATTTTGTAATTGAGTGTGTTAAGTTCGATTGTGAAATATTTAACATAATCGCGCTCTTGGTAAAACTGCCAACTTTACTAAGAACCTGAAAATGAATGATATTTTTAATATTCAACATGAAATGAAAAACCTTTTTTATCGAAATTATTAATAAATGATATCCATTATTTCAAAAAAAATAATGTGAGGCTAATCCCACTATCCTGATCGCTGTTCCGCAACTATAGCCGCCATCAATTTATCGGCGAACAGGAGTAACAATGCTTCAAAATAATTATGACGTTGTGGTGAT
>NZ_JAGFPF010000454.1:0-1393 GCF_025962695.1 Candidatus Symbiopectobacterium sp. NZEC135
GATGACCCGGTACCGGCGCGGGACGTGTCGGTGCTTGCCCAGGTGCAGAACCTGATGATGGACCTGCAACAAGAGCTGGGTTTGTCTTACGTGTTCATTTCCCATGATCTGTCAGTGGTTGAGCATATTGCCGACGAAGTGATGGTGATGTATCTGGGCCGCTGCGTCGAGAAGGGCAGCAAGGAGGCGATTTTCAACAACCCGCGCCACCCTTATACCCAGGCGCTGTTGTCAGCGACGCCGCGCCTGAACCCGGCGTTGCGCCGCGAACGTATCAAGCTGATTGGGGAACTGCCCAGCCCGCTCAATCCGCCGCCGGGCTGTGCGTTTAACGCGCGCTGCCAGCATCGTTTTGATACCTGCGTCCAGTTCCAGCCCACGTTAAAAGCCTACGGCGACCAACTGATTGCCTGTTTTGCCGTCGACAGAGATGAAGCCGGTTCTGTTTAAGTAAAAAAACGGGTGCACCGACGGGAAGAGACTCCCCATGTCGGTGCACCTGAAACCACGTTGCACCGCTACGGCGCGCCATCACCTTCCTCCTTTTCTTCCATATCCTTTTATTTCAATGAGTTAATTTTGGCATGGCGATTGCTTTTGTGACTGCGTAGGGCAGCACAGAACTGACAGGCTGTGTGCGCTAAATGGCTGGCTAGGGTTCCGGTCCACTGCGGTGGATGCTGGTCCGAGAGCTGGCGACCTCCAGGTCGGGGTTACACGGCGGGATAAAAGCCCGGGAGACAGCAAGCCAATAGGCATTCTGCTGCTCCTGCACCCCGAAACCAGACTGGAGACCTTCCCCATGAAAATGACCCGTCCGCTTGGACTCGTTGTCGCGTGCGTGCTCGCACTCTCGAGTTTTTTCACACACGCGGAATCCCGCAAAAGTTTCAATGTGTGCTGGACCCTCTATGCGGGCTGGATGCCGTGGGGCTATACCAGCACCAGCGGCATCATCGATAAATGGGCCAAAAAGTACGGCATCGAGATCAAGGTGACGCAGCTTAACGACTATGTCGAATCCATCAATCAATATACCGCCGGCCAGTTTGATGGCTGCACCATGACCAACATGGATGCGCTCACCATCCCGGCGGCCGGTGGCGTGGATACCACGGTACTACTGCCGGGCAGTTTCTCCGAAGGCAATGACGGCGTGGTGGTGAAAGGCAAAGGGAAAACCCTGGCCGACCTGAAAGGCATGAGCATTAACCTGCCGGAACTGTCGGTTTCTCACTATCTGTTGATTCGCGGTCTGGAACATGCCGGGCTGGCAGAAAAGGACGTGCGCATCGTCAATACCTCTGATGCGGATATCGTTGCCGCGTTTTCCACCTCCGGCGTGAAGGCGGCTGTCGCCTGGAACCCGCAACTCTCGGCCATCAACGCCGTT
>NZ_JAGFPF010000453.1:0-1393 GCF_025962695.1 Candidatus Symbiopectobacterium sp. NZEC135
AGAATGGGAACCAGCCCCGGATAAATCTGTTCATTTGCCTCAACCACTATGGCTTGCGGCATCAGTTTACCAAGACCTTGCATTCCACCGAGATCGAACTCCATACAGCCATAAAACAGAACCGTGCTGGGTGTCGGATGCAAACTCGGGCAAGTATTGATTCCGCTGACGGCCTCGCCTAAAGGAGCAGAGCCTAACGTGTCGATATGTTGAAATGAACAGCTGACATCCGATACAAGCTGATGATCTTCACCCTGCGGCATGAATACCATGCTTCCGGCTTTCAGTTCGTACAACGTACCGTCGTGTGTGCGAAGCAGAGCAGTGCCCACAGCGATGTAATGAAAATAGGCATGTCCCGGCCTGTTGCTAAAACCGACGCCAAACTCAGAGCCAGTCTGTAAACGGCGATACTGCACGCCACGCAGGCGCATTTCCAGCAGCAATTCACTGATGAGCTCGGATGACAGGGCAAAATGTTTGTTCACATGCATATTCGGAGTTTCGGGTAAAAAATCAGGATATGGCATCATAGATCGTCCAACTGCTCGACTCTAGACTTGGCGTTGTAATTTTTCTCCAAGAAGAGTGTGTTATGAGAAATGAAGCAACTGAAGCTGTATCCGCTAATTTGAATAGTTCTGAACCCAAAGAATCCGCATGGATGGCCGTTATTTCACTGACTATGGGCGTGTTTGGCTTGCTGACTGCGGAATATCTTCCTGCCAGCCTGTTGACACCCATGGCCGCCGATCTCGGTGTGACCGAAGCTCTTGCCGGTCAGGCTGTGACGGTAACGGCTGTGGTGGCTTTGTTTGCTGGTCTGATGGTTCCCCGCCTGACGCGTAACTATGATCGCCGAAATGTTTTGCTTGGTTTTACCGTGCTGATGATTGCCTCCAACCTGCTTGTCGCACTTTCATCCAGTCTGACCGTTCTGTTAGTCATGCGCATATTGCTGGGCATCGCGCTGGGAGGCTTCTGGAGTATGGCTGCTGCCGTAGCTATGCGGCTGGTCCCTGCTAAAAGTGTCCCGCGTGCTCTCTCCATTATTTTTAGCGGTATTGCTGTTGGTACCGTAGTTTCGATCCCGCTGGGGAGCTATTTAGGTGGGCTTTATGGCTGGCGTAGTGCTTTTATCGCTGCAACCGCAGTAGGCGTGCTGACACTACTCTTTCAGCTGTTTACCCTTCCTGGAATGGCTCCGCGTAGAATGATGATAACGGCATCTGTCATGGATTTACTCCGCCGCCCAGGTATTGCGATGGGAATGACGGGGTGTGTGATTGCCCATACTGGTCAGTATGCGCTGTTTACCTATATTCGTCCGGCTCTTGAAAATATTGCCCAACTTGATGTGGATCATTTGTCTTTGATACTACTTGGATTTGGC
>NZ_JAGFPF010000455.1:0-1391 GCF_025962695.1 Candidatus Symbiopectobacterium sp. NZEC135
CGCGACCGGAGTTCAAAACAGCCTCTTTCGCCGAAGGGGTGGAAACGCTCAACGATCTGCTGCCGGGCATGGTGCTCGAAGGTGCAGTAACCAACGTCACCAACTTTGGCGCATTCGTGGATATTGGTGTACATCAGGATGGTTTGGTGCACATCTCGTCGTTGTCCGATCGCTATGTCGACGATCCGCACAAGGTGGTGAAAGCCGGGGATATCGTGAAGGTCAAGGTGCTGGAGGTCGATCTGCAACGTAAGCGTATCGCGCTCACTATGCGCCTCGATGAACAACCGGGTGACACCGCGTCACGCCGTAGCGCCAGCAGTGGTCAACGTAACACCGGGTCTCGTCCTGCTACTCCTACACCGCGAGCAAAACAGCAACAGAGCTCAGCAGGTAATAGCGCCATGAGCGATGCACTGGCCGCCGCTTTTAAAAAACGTTAGCTTTTTTGTATACCCTAAATAATTCGAGTTACAGGAAGGCGGCAAGCGAATGAATCCCGATGAGCTTACTCAAGTAAGTGATTCGGGTGAATGAGTGCAGCCAACGCACATGTAACTTGAAGTATGACGGGTATAAGCAAAGGGAGCCATTGGCTCCCCTTGTAACGTTTGCTCGACTTCACTTATTTATACAGAACCGCAGTGCCACGCAGTTGGTTGTCGCCAGTAGCAGAAACGATACGGTAAGAAGATGCGCCTGCGGCCTGCGCTTTAGCAGCAACTTGTGATTCAAAACCGCTCAGTGTTTTAGCGCCGCTCACGGAAACGGTACCGATTTGCTCTGCGGCGAAGGTGCCGAAAGAGAGAGACGTCAGGGCCAATACTGCTGCAAAAGTTTTGATGGTTTTCATGATGCTAATCCTTATCTCTGTGGTTAGGAAGAAAACGAAGTGCTTTCGATGGAGAGAAGAATAGCGCCACTACTCGCTAATGAATAGCTAAGTGATTTGCTGTGATAAGTCAATTTTTTTGAACAAAAATAGTTTACTGTTTTAGATGTTTTATCCTGACGCCATATGCTGAGGTGCAAGACAGTCCCGTTACGGTACAAACCGCGCTGAGATTATTAAAAACGATATGCCAGGCCTGCTATTACCGTGTAATACTCATTGGCAATACCCGCAGCATGGCCGCCAATATATTCTTGTTCTCCGGAAACCTGATCGATAATTTGCGTGCCTCCCCGGCTCTCACCATATTTATTCCAACTCAGCGCGGTAAATACCCTGGCACTGGATGTCAGATAATAGCCGATGTCCACCAACACGGAATAATAACGCCCATAATTGCCTTCATCGCGAAAGGTCAGTTGGCGAAAATAGTGCTCATCATTATCGCGCGCTTTAACCCAAGGGCTGAATTTCGCGAGCGCACTCAGCTCAAAATTCT
>NZ_JAGFPF010000456.1:0-1386 GCF_025962695.1 Candidatus Symbiopectobacterium sp. NZEC135
GCTTTGCTGTAATTTTTCTTTACCTGGTTAACGGCCCCCAAACCAATAAAGTAGTCTGGGTTTTTAAGATCGTAGAGGCAAAGGAAATGGAACAAATTCTCCGCTTCATCTAACTGGCCATTTTTATACGCCTGATAAGCATACGCATAAACATTTTCCATCATGTCATCAGTAATGCCATGAATTTCTTTTAATGTCGCCCCATGTTCCAATGTTGCCGTCATTAATAGCGCTGCTTCCTGCTCCGTGATAACACCGGTATTTTGTTCCATTTTTACTCTCCTCAGTAGGGTCATCGCTTACTGCTGATGACCGTTATTAAACCATGCGTTTATTTGATATTCACATAAAGAACGCTCATTCACCGTGTGTTTACGGTGGTGATGCATCTTCATTTTTCCAAGCATTTTCAACTTGTTGCAACCACACAAGGATACCAATGACATTGTCCAACTCCTCAAGACTGACAAAAGAGTATCGTTGGTGTGTTTTAAATATTCGTCGTGCCAACTTAATATCTTCAACAACAGGAACCCCCACCTTCTCGGCGTAAGCTCTGACGGCAAGCGCCCTCTGATTTCTCTCAAGTACAGAGATAAATGGAATACCTACCACCTCCATATTGAGATAGATCCCCACGGCAATATGCGTTGGGTTAGCAATAATCACTGCTGATTTTTCAATGTCAGTTTTTACTTGTTCAGACAATAATTCAGCATGCAGTTCTTTACGCTTAGATTTTATTTCCGGATCGCCGTCCTGCTCTTTGGACTCTCGTTTAACCTCTTGCTTGTCCATCTTGAGCTCTTTTATATGAAGAAAGTACTCAGCAAGCGCATCCAATACAAACACCAAAAGCGCACAGGATAAACACAGATAGATTAATGCGCCAAAGAGTTTCCCCCATACCAGGAATATTTGTACAGGTTCAGCATTGAGCTGAGAAAAAACCATATGTTTGTGTTTGTTCCAAAATATCATAGCGGCGATGATAAAACTCGTCAGGAAAAGTAAGGTTTTTATGACATCTTTTATCGTACGCAAACTAAATAACTTTTTGAAACCGTTAGCTGGGTTCAGCGCATTAAAATTCAGTTTTAGCGCTTTACTGGCAAGTAAAAAACCGGTCTGCAATAGCGTTGGAAACACTGAGGCAGCAATACAAAGCAATAAGAAAGGTAAAAATAACTTTAGCCCCGTCCAAAACATCGCTTCAGCATAGCCCAGTGCATCATGAGTGAAGCCATTTTCGATGACGAGTCGCCACATGGACATCAACTCGAAGACACCAGAAAAATTAATCAGGTATTGCACGCCCAGCAATATCAGACAAGCAATGACCAAATCTTTACTCTTAAACGACTGACCTTTTTTCGCCGCGTCTTT
>NZ_JAGFPF010000457.1:0-1385 GCF_025962695.1 Candidatus Symbiopectobacterium sp. NZEC135
AGTGCGTGAAGATGTCGCGCGCTGCCCGGGGCAAAATAGGCCAGCAACATCGCCCTGATGAAACCGGCGCCAAGGTGGTCGCTCCGGTGAGCTGGGTTATTCTTCAAACAACTGTTGCTGACGCCGTCCCCGACAGTAGACATCCAGCAGATTCAGGTCATCATCGAGCACCAAAATATCGGCATCCTTGCCGGGGGACAGCGACCCTTTACGATCTGCTGCGCCGGCAAGCAATGCGGGGTTTTCACAAGCGATTCTCGCCACCGAGACCAATCCGTGATCGAGGCGGCCAACAATATTCTTCACGGAATCCAGGAAGTTCATTTCCAGATGTTTTACCGTTTGATAATCACACGGGCAAACCTGACGCGTATCACCACCGTCGGCAGCGATTTCCAGTTGCCCTTGCTTGATGCGAAATGTCTCTTTGCGCAGATAGTGGTAAAACTCATAACCTTCAGGAAAATCTACATAACCCATGCAGTCGCTCATCAATACCATGCGCCGATCGCGTTTTAACCGGTAGAGCAAATCGAAGGCTTCTGGCTTAATCGTGATCCCGCTTTGTTTCGCCACTTCCGCATAGGTATCCTGGTAATACATCAGTGCACCAACCACACCCAACTCGCGGTGGTGAAAGCCGCGCATCCCGCTGTAAGCATGGGTAAAATGGTTTAATCCCGCCTCTATTGCCGCCGTGATTTCGGCAAAGGTGGCATCGGTGTGCCCTGCCGATACCGTAATGCCCTGCGCGTGCAAATGTCGGATAACCTCCAGCGCCCCTTCCAGTTCGGGCGCTAATGTCATCAGGCGAATATGATGACCGGCTAGCTGATTGAAGCGCTCGAAGCTGGCGATACTGGGGCGTTGCAAACAATCGGCCCGTTGCATACCGAGATGCTTCTCACTGATATAGGGCCCTTCCATATGAATGCCGATGGCCTCAGCTCCATCAGCAGCCGTTGCCGTAGCGATAAAATCAGCAGCGGCCACTAACGATGCTTCAAGGAAATCATTTGGCATCGTGCCGGACGTGGGTAAATAAGCGGTAACGCCCGCTTTAACCAGATCGTGGCTCATCCACTTAAGGGAAGATTGATTGCCCTTGTAAGCAAAAGAACCTCTGCCCCAGCCGTGCACATGGATATCGACAAAGCCGGGCATAATGATTTGCTCGCTGTGATCGATATAGTGGGAGGCGCAGTGAGGCGCGAAGCCGCAAATTTTTCCTTCCTGTATCTGGAGATAACCCGATTTGATGCCGTCGGGGAATACAATCCGGTTGGATTTAATCACACCTGAGCCAACATCATTCATGATCCCTCCTCAGCACCCGCTCAGCAAGCTCATCGGCCAGCACCGCACACAGCCCGATATAGGCGGCC
>NZ_JAGFPF010000458.1:0-1376 GCF_025962695.1 Candidatus Symbiopectobacterium sp. NZEC135
TAAACCATTCCGCTAACGATATGTCTTGTTCATCCATCGCGCGCTGGAATAAGCGACCAATGGGTGCCAGCACCGCCTTGCTGACGGTGCCGAGCTCCATCAGGCCAAAGAGTGCAGTTTCATACGCGTTTTCTTCAATAAGCTGGGCCAACTGCGCATTCAGCGCCTTTTTCCGCTTTTCATCCAATGCCGTTGATGCAAGGTGTTGAGCAATCGTAAAAATACGCCGCAGCCCCTCCAGCGCCTCGCTGTTATTCTCAGCCGAGGAGGCGAGAAACGTTGGAAGGCCGCCTTCTTGCTCATGCAAACGTTGCATCAGTGCAATTAGCTCTTGTTGTCTACGTAGCTGCCGTTCTGACGATGCCAGCCGCTTTTCATCGCGCATTCGACCAGAAAGCAGCAAACTCATCTCTGCCAGCGTTGAATCCAGCGATTCGTCTGCAATTTCTTCCAACGCCATGTCTGTCAGCGGCAGGTTGTATTCATTACGCGGCAGGGAGTGTGCCTGATGGGGATCATTGTTTGTGGATAAAGCCTGGCCTGCCAGATTCTGATATTCAGGCATTTTCATCGTCACGCCTTACCTCCCGTTGATGGATGCCGAGCTCGTTCTCGGTATCTATCCATGCCAACACCTGCTGAAAATGTCTGCTGAGCGAAAAAGAAACGCTGAGCTGTGAAGATGTCAGAACGGCTTCATCCACAGCCAACTGCGGGTTGCAGGCTATCGCTAACCGCTCCCCGAAGGCCTCGCGCATTCTGGCCTCTCGCTCGGGATGAATCTGCAACGTGGTACACCCCGCCGCCGCCAGCTGTGCCACCTGCTGCGACAAACGGTCGCACAGCAGGTCATCAACCGGCTGTTGAGAAAACCAGGCGCTCAATACGTTCCGCATAGCCAGGCGGATACGTGACGTGACCGCCTGCACCACGCACTGTTCCACCGAGGCCGCCTCACACAGCGCCACAACGTGGCGCGCCAACCATTGATTCTCGCAGCGAGTAAGGATCTCCTGCTGACGGCGAGAAAACTCGGCATAAGCCTCATTCTGTATCTGGCGCTGCGCTTTGCGCGCCTGGCGTATCATGTGCTCTGCCTTACGGCTCGCCGCTTTCACGATGGTTGCGGCCTCTTGGTGGGCATCGCGCAGGGTGTGGGCATAAGCCAGTTGGGTGTTTAGCCTTTCAGCAGGAATCACGGGGAAATCGGGAAGTTGCCCATCAAGCTCAATCAACGGGAGTCGGCACAGCGGCATAGCATACGCTCCAGTAAATTCATCGTGGTCAGAGACGTCACGGGATACAACGCTTGCCTGAGCGGCGGCAGCTGTATCAACAGCGCCTGGAGCACGGGTTCCTCCCTTGCAGCACGGTAA
>NZ_JAGFPF010000459.1:0-1363 GCF_025962695.1 Candidatus Symbiopectobacterium sp. NZEC135
GGTGTTTAACACTGAATTTTACCCACAGATAAGCCCGACCATGGGAACGTTGGCGGCATTCGGGACTTTTGGCGTTGGCTTTTTGTTCCGCCCGCTGGGCGGCATGGTGTTTGGGCACTTTGGCGATCGCCTGGGCCGTAAACGCATGCTGATGATCACCGTGTGGATGATGGGTATTGCTACCGCGCTAATCGGCCTGTTACCTTCATTCGCTTCTATCGGCTGGTGGGCCCCGGTGTTGCTGGTCACCCTGCGCGCCATTCAAGGGTTTGCTGTCGGTGGCGAGTGGGGCGGCGCGGCGCTGTTAGCGGTGGAAAGCGCGCCCAAGAAAAGAAAAGCGTTTTACAGCAGCGGGGTACAGGTCGGCTTTGGCGTTGGCTTGCTGCTGGCAACCGGGTCGGTATCGGTGGTGAGTCATTTAACCAGCAACCAAGAGTTTGTCACCTGGGGTTGGCGCTTGCCGTTCCTGTTCAGCCTGATTCTGGTCGCTATCGCCTGGTGGGTGCGTAACGGCATGGATGAATCGCAGGAGTTTGAGGCGAATAAAACGCTGGAAGATCGCGCCAATAAGCTCCGCTCCTTCCCGATTTTCGAAGCGCTGCGTCAACACCCTAAAGCCTTCCTGTTGATTATTGCACTGCGCCTCGGCGAACTGTTGACGATGTATATCGTTACCGCATTCGCGCTTAACTACTCGACCACCCATTTAGGCCTGTCGCGCGATATGTTCCTGAATATCGGTCTGCTGGTAGGTGCGATCAGCTTGCCTGGCTTGCGGACAGCTTTGGCCGTCGTCGTATTTATGTCACCGGGGCGCTGATCGGTGCAGCCAGTGCGGTGCCGTTCTTTATCGCGCTGGAGAATCACAACACGGCGCTGATCCTGCTGTTCGCCATTCTGCTGGCGAATATTGCACACGATATGATTGTCAGCGTACAGCAACCGATGTTTACCGAACTGTTTGGCACTGCCTACCGTTACAGCGGTGCGGGCGTCGGCTATCAGGTCGCGAGCGTGGTGGGTGGCGGCTTTACGCCGTTTATCGCCGTGCTGCTGGTGGAGCTCTTCTCCGGTGCCTGGTATGGCGTAGCGGGTTATCTGGCGATGGGATGCCTGATTTCTGCCGTGGTGGGGATGAGTATGAAGCCGCAATCAACCGACTAAGAGAAAATAAAGACCGTAACGCCACGCCGGGTGCTGTAGGTTACGGTCTCTCCGGTTATTTTGCGCTGAGTTGCCCTTTAGCTGCATCCAGCGCATCCAGCGCACACTGCTGGTCGATGCTGCCCGAGGGCGCACCGCCAATGCCAATCGCCCCAATGGTTTGATCCCCCACTTTCACCGGCACGCCGCCCGCCAGTAA
>NZ_JAGFPF010000045.1:0-33074 GCF_025962695.1 Candidatus Symbiopectobacterium sp. NZEC135
AAAATGGTTGTTACCCTGATCCACCCGATCGCGATGGACGACGGCTTGCGTTTCGCTATCCGTGAAGGCGGCCGTACCGTTGGTGCAGGTGTTGTTGCTAAAGTTATCGCGTAATCGCCGATAAATTTGACTCAACATGCAGTAAAAGGGCATCATTTGATGCCCTTTTTCTACGCTGCCCTCAGTAGAACCTATCTCATCACGGATTGTGGCGTATAATCCTGCTAATCTGTGGTGAGATAGGCTCTGTAGATTACAGCGTAAATGCCGAGTTTCGCTGCGAGCGAAACATCATGTCGGTTTGGTTTGCCCTGCGTTGCGGGGCAAAGTTATTTGTCTGATTCATGAGTGACAGGTTGGTTTATGAGTGCAAATACCGAGACCCAGGGTAGTGGGCGTGGCCTGGAAGTGATCAAGTGGCTGGTTGTGGCAGTTTTACTCGTTGTTGCCATAGTGGGTAATTATTACTACCGCGGGTACAGTCTGCCGCTTCGTGCATTGGCCGTTGTTATCCTGATTGCTGCCGCAGGCGGTGTTGCACTGTTAACCGCCAAAGGCAAAGCAACGGTGACCTTTGCCCGCGAGGCGCGCACTGAAGTTCGTAAAGTGATTTGGCCAACCCGCCAGGAAACGCTGCATACCACGTTGATCGTTGCCGCGGTAACTGCCGTGATGTCACTGATTCTGTGGGGGCTGGATGGTATTCTGGTCCGTTTGATATCATTTATCACAGGCCTGAGGTTCTAAGATGTCTGAAGCTCCAAAAAAACGTTGGTACGTCGTTCAGGCGTTTTCCGGCTTTGAAGGCCGCGTTGCACAATCGCTGCGCGAGCACATCAAATTGCACAACATGGAAGAGCTGTTTGGCGACGTCATGGTGCCGACCGAGGAAGTGGTTGAGATTCGTGGCGGCCAACGCCGCAAAAGCGAACGCAAATTCTTCCCCGGCTACGTGTTGGTACAGATGGTAATGGAAGACGCCAGCTGGCACTTGGTGCGTAGCGTTCCGCGTGTGATGGGCTTTATCGGCGGTACGTCCGATCGTCCTGCGCCAATCAGCGACAAAGAAGTTGACGCTATCATGAACCGCCTGCAACAGGTGGGTGATAAGCCGCGTCCGAAAACGCTGTTCGAACCGGGCGAAATGGTGCGCGTCAACGACGGCCCGTTTGCCGATTTCAACGGTGTGGTGGAAGAAGTGGATTACGAGAAAAGCCGCCTGAAAGTATCGGTCTCCATCTTCGGACGTGCTACGCCCGTTGAGCTGGATTTCGGTCAGGTGGAAAAGGGCTGATACAGCCAGTCGTTCGTAAAAAAATTCTTGTATCTGGCGCGAAATTAATCTATTATTTCGCGCCTTTTGTTTTTAGGTGCTATGGCATCTGAAGAAATCAAAAATCACGGGGAGCCTTTTTAAGGCGCTATTACCCATTAGAGGAAAGTTAAATGGCCAAGAAAGTACAAGCCTACGTCAAGCTGCAAGTTGCAGCTGGTATGGCTAACCCGAGCCCGCCGGTTGGTCCTGCTCTGGGTCAGCAAGGTGTGAACATCATGGAATTCTGTAAGGCATTCAATGCTAAAACAGAAAGCCTGGAAAAAGGTCTGCCGACTCCGGTCGTTATCACCGTTTACTCCGACCGTTCTTTCACCTTCGTTACCAAAACGCCTCCGGCAGCTGTTCTGCTGAAGAAAGCGGCGGGTATCAAGTCTGGTTCTGGCAAGCCGAACAAAGACAAAGTAGGTAAAGTGACCCACGCTCAGGTTCTGGAAATTGCCCAGACCAAAGCGGCGGATATGACGGGTGCCGACGTGGACGCCATGGCGCGCTCCATCGCGGGTACTGCTCGTTCCATGGGCCTGGTAGTGGAGGACTAAGAAATGGCTAAGCTGACCAAGCGCATGCGCGTGATCCGTGAGAAAGTTGATGTTACTAAACAATATGACATCAACGAAGCTGTTGCCCTGCTCAAAGAGCTGGCCACTGCTAAGTTTGTTGAAAGCGTTGACGTTGCCGTAAATCTGGGCATCGACGCACGTAAATCTGATCAGAACGTTCGTGGCGCGACTGTACTGCCGCACGGTACTGGCCGTTCCGTTCGCGTTGCCGTATTTACCCAAGGCGCAAACGCTGAAGCTGCTAAAGCAGCTGGCGCAGAGCTGGTAGGTATGGAAGATCTGGCTGACCAGATCAAAAAAGGCGAAATGAACTTTGACGTGGTTATTGCTTCTCCGGATGCAATGCGCGTTGTTGGCCAGTTGGGTCAGGTTCTGGGTCCGCGCGGCCTGATGCCAAACCCGAAAGTCGGTACTGTAACGCCGAACGTTGCTGAAGCGGTTAAAAACGCGAAAGCCGGTCAGGTTCGTTATCGTAACGACAAAAACGGCATCATCCACACCACCATCGGTAAGGTTGATTTCGACGCTGACAAACTGAAAGAAAACCTGGAGTCTCTGCTGGTTGCGCTGAAAAAAGCCAAACCTGCTCAGGCGAAAGGCGTGTACATCAAGAAAGTTAGCCTCTCCACCACCATGGGTGCTGGCGTTGCCGTTGATCAGAGTGGCCTGAACGCGGTCGCAAACTGATAGCTTTACCTGGGCGAAATTTATACGTATAATCTTTCGCCCATTGTCCTTTAACGGACAAACAGATTTTTTCGGTTGGAGCCTGGCCTGATCCAGGCCTCCGTCCAAGACCGCAGGTGCTTCAACGTTTTCAGGTTTACCTGAAGAAAGTGAGGCTTAATTTTCCTGCGTAGACGGTGACAGAGCCTAAAGAAAATTTTCTTTTACTGGATTCTGCTCACCGTGTTTTGACGCCTGTTTTCCATGTGGTTGCAGGTGAAGTGAGTTCCGGAAATGTATTCCGGCTATATCCAGGAGCACAAGCTAATGGCATTAAATCTTCAAGACAAACAAGCGATTGTTGCTGAAGTCAGCGAAGTGGCCAAAGGCGCGCTGTCTGCGGTTGTTGCGGATTCTCGTGGCGTAACCGTAGATAAAATGACTGAACTGCGTAAAGCAGGTCGTGAAGCTGGCGTATACATGCGTGTTGTTCGCAACACCCTGCTGCGTCGCGTCGTTGAAGGCACTCAGTTCGAATGCCTGAAAGACACGTTTGTTGGTCCGACCTTGATTGCATATTCTATGGAACACCCGGGCGCTGCTGCTCGTCTGTTCAAAGAATTCGCGAAAGCGAATGCAAAATTTGAGGTTAAAGCTGCAGCCTTTGAAGGTGAGTTGATTCCGGCGGCTCAAATTGACCGTCTGGCAACGCTGCCGACTTACGAAGAAGCAATTGCACGCCTGATGGCGACCATGAAAGAAGCCTCTGCAGGCAAACTGGTCCGCACTCTGGCAGCTGTTCGCGATCAGAAAGAAGCGGCGTAATCGCCCTTTTTCTGTGTTCGCATTTGCTTACGTATAAACTATTTCTGATTGTTAGGAACAATTGTCATGTCTATCACTAAAGATCAAATTATCGAAGCAGTTGCCGCTATGTCCGTAATGGACGTTGTTGAGCTGATCTCTGCTATGGAAGAAAAATTCGGTGTTTCTGCTGCCGCTGCTGTAGCTGTTGCTGCTGGCCCGGTTGAAGCTGCTGAAGAGAAAACTGAATTCGACGTTATCCTGAAAGCTATCGGCGCTAACAAAGTTGCCGTAATCAAAGCTGTTCGTGGCGCAACTGGCCTGGGTCTGAAAGAAGCGAAAGACCTGGTTGAGTCTGCACCTGCTGCGCTGAAAGAAGGCGTGAGCAAAGATGACGCTGAAGCTCTGAAAAAATCTCTGGAAGAAGCTGGCGCTGAAGTTGAAGTTAAATAAGCCAACCCTTCCGGTTGCAGCCTGAGTTTTCAGGCTGATGGCTGGTGACTTTTTGGTCACCAGCCTTTTTGCGCTGTAGGGCATCTGTGGTATTTCGCACCGTTTGGCCACGGATTATCCCAATATTTTTTTCTATCGACGCCTTAATATACTGCTTTCCAGCCTGGGTTCCCTGCCTGTGCAAAAGCGATGAAATGATTTAAGAGTGATAGAAAGACGTATTAACGAAGGGCGGATTGCCTTTCGATCAACAAAATCGTGTAGCAATGAACCGTCCTGTCAGGACGAGCAAGTGGTTCTTACTTTTCAGCGAGCTGAGGAACCCCATGGTTTACTCCTATACCGAGAAAAAACGCATTCGTAAGGATTTTGGTAAACGTCCGCAAGTGTTGGACATACCTTATCTCCTTTCTATCCAGCTTGACTCGTTTCAGAAGTTCATCGAGCAAGATCCGGAAGGCCAGTATGGTCTGGAAGCCGCATTCCGTTCCGTATTCCCTATTTCAAGCTACAGCGGTAGCTCTGAGCTGCAATACGTAAGCTACCGTTTGGGTGAGCCCGTATTTGACGTCAAAGAGTGTCAGATTCGCGGGGTGACCTTCTCAGCACCGCTGCGTGTCAAGCTGCGTCTGGTGATCTACGAGCGCGAAGCGCCGGAAGGCACCGTAAAAGACATTAAAGAACAAGAAGTGTACATGGGCGAAATTCCGCTCATGACCGAGAACGGGACCTTTGTTATCAACGGTACTGAGCGCGTTATCGTTTCTCAGTTGCACCGTAGCCCGGGCGTGTTCTTTGACAGCGACAAGGGTAAAACCCACTCCTCCGGTAAAGTGCTGTATAACGCACGTATCATTCCTTACCGTGGTTCTTGGCTGGATTTCGAGTTCGACCCGAAAGATAACCTGTTTGTGCGTATCGACCGCCGCCGTAAACTGCCGGCGACCATCATTTTGCGTGCACTGAATTTCTCGGCCGAACAAATTCTGGACCTGTTCTTCGATAAGATTGTCTACGAGATCAACGGCAACAAGCTGCAAATGGATCTGGTGCCTGAACGCCTGCGCGGTGAAACTGCGTCGTTCGACATCGAAGCCAATGGCAAAGTGTACGTTGAAAAAGGCCGCCGTATTACCGCGCGCCATATTCGTCAGTTGGAAAAAGACAGCGTAGAGCGCATTGAAGTACCGGTTGAATACATCGCCGGGAAAGTGCTGGCGAAAGATTACGTAGACGCAGGCACCGGCGAACTGATCGGTGTGGCGAACATGGAGCTGTCGCTGGATCTGCTGGCTAAACTGAGCCAGGCAGGTCATAAGCGCATCGAGACGCTGTTCACCAACGATCTGGATCACGGCCCGTACATCTCCGAAACGCTGCGTGTAGACCCGACCAACGATCGCCTGAGCGCGCTGGTTGAAATCTACCGTATGATGCGACCGGGCGAGCCGCCGACACGTGAAGCGGCAGAAACGCTGTTCGAGAACCTGTTCTTCTCTGAAGATCGTTACGATCTGTCCGCTGTGGGCCGCATGAAGTTTAACCGCTCCCTGCTGCGCGATGAGATTGAAGGTTCCGGTATCCTGAGCAAAGACGACATCATTCAGGTGATGAAGAAGCTCATCGATATCCGTAACGGTTCTGGCGAAGTCGATGATATCGACCACTTGGGCAACCGTCGTATCCGTTCCGTGGGCGAAATGGCGGAAAACCAATTCCGCGTTGGCCTGGTGCGCGTAGAGCGTGCGGTGAAAGAGCGTCTGTCCCTGGGCGATCTGGATACCCTGATGCCGCAGGACATGATCAACGCCAAGCCGATTTCGGCGGCGGTGAAAGAGTTCTTCGGTTCCAGCCAGCTGTCCCAGTTTATGGACCAGAACAACCCGCTGTCCGAAATTACGCACAAACGCCGTATCTCCGCGTTGGGCCCTGGCGGTCTGACCCGTGAACGTGCTGGCTTTGAAGTGCGTGACGTACACCCGACTCACTACGGTCGTGTATGTCCTATCGAAACGCCGGAAGGTCCGAACATTGGTCTTATCAACTCGCTGTCCGTGTACGCGCAGACTAACGAATACGGTTTCCTTGAAACCCCGTATCGTCTGGTGCGTGACGGTGTGGTAACGGATGAAATCCATTACCTGTCCGCGATTGAAGAAGGCAACTACGTTATTGCACAGGCAAACACCAACCTCGACGAAGAAGGGCATTTCGTTGACGATCTGGTGACCTGCCGTAGCAAAGGCGAATCCAGCTTGTTCAGCCGCGATCAGGTTGACTACATGGACGTTTCCACCCAGCAGGTGGTTTCCGTCGGTGCATCCCTGATCCCGTTCCTGGAACACGATGACGCCAACCGCGCCCTGATGGGTGCGAACATGCAACGTCAGGCTGTACCGACCCTGCGCGCTGACAAGCCGCTGGTAGGTACCGGTATGGAACGCGCTGTGGCCGTTGACTCCGGTGTAACTGCCGTTGCCAAACGCGGCGGTACCGTACAGTACGTCGACGCCTCCCGTATCGTTATCAAAGTTAACGAAGACGAGATGTATCCGGGCGAAGCGGGCATCGACATCTACAACCTGACCAAATACACCCGTTCCAACCAGAACACCTGTATCAACCAGATGCCGTGTGTGTCTCTGGGTGAGCCGGTTGAACGTGGTGATGTGCTGGCTGACGGCCCGTCTACCGATCTGGGTGAGCTGGCGCTGGGTCAGAACATGCGCGTCGCGTTCATGCCTTGGAACGGTTACAACTTCGAAGACTCCATCCTCGTGTCCGAGCGTGTGGTGCAGGAAGACCGTTTCACCTCTATCCACATTCAGGAACTGGCGTGTGTGTCCCGCGACACCAAGCTGGGGCCAGAAGAGATCACTGCCGACATCCCGAACGTGGGTGAAGCAGCACTCTCCAAACTGGATGAGTCCGGTATCGTGTATATCGGTGCTGAAGTAACGGGCGGCGACATTCTGGTCGGTAAAGTGACGCCGAAAGGCGAAACCCAACTGACGCCGGAAGAGAAACTGCTGCGCGCGATCTTCGGTGAGAAAGCGTCTGACGTTAAAGACTCTTCCCTGCGTGTGCCGAATGGCGTATCCGGTACGGTTATCGACGTTCAGGTCTTCACCCGCGATGGCGTGGAAAAAGACAAACGTGCGCTGGAAATCGAAGAGATGCAACTGAAGCAGGCCAAAAAAGACCTGACCGAAGAATTGCAGATCCTCGAAGCCGGTTTGTTTGCTCGTATTCACGCGGTGCTGGTCTCCGGCGGCGTGGAAGCGGACAAGCTGGACAAGCTGCCGCGTGAGCGTTGGTTGGAACTGGGTCTGACTGATGAAGAGAAACAGAATCAGTTGGAACAGCTGGCTGAGCAGTACGATGAGCTGAAACACGAATTCGAGAAAAAACTCGAAGCGAAACGCCGTAAGATCACGCAAGGCGACGATCTGGCGCCGGGCGTCCTGAAGATCGTCAAGGTGTATCTGGCCGTTAAACGTCAGATTCAACCGGGTGACAAGATGGCAGGCCGCCACGGTAACAAGGGTGTTATCTCCAAGATCAACCCGATCGAGGATATGCCTTACGATGAGAACGGTACGCCGGTCGATATCGTATTGAACCCGCTGGGCGTTCCATCGCGTATGAACATCGGTCAGATTCTGGAAACCCACCTGGGTATGGCGGCTAAAGGTATCGGCGAGAAGATCAACGCCATGCTGAAGCGTCAGGAAGAAGTGGCTAAACTGCGCGAATTCATCCAGAAAGCCTACGATCTAGGCAACGACGTGCGTCAAAAAGTCGACCTGAACACCTTCACTGATGATGAAGTGTTGCGTCTGGCGGACAACCTGAAGAAAGGGATGCCGCTGGCGACGCCAGTGTTCGACGGTGCCAAAGAGTCTGAGATCAAAGAACTGCTGACACTGGGTGGTCTGCCGACCTCCGGGCAGATCACGCTGTTTGATGGTCGTACCGGTGAACAGTTTGAGCGTTCAGTAACCGTCGGTTACATGTATATGCTGAAACTGAACCACTTGGTTGACGACAAGATGCACGCGCGTTCTACCGGTTCTTACAGCCTGGTAACCCAGCAGCCGTTGGGTGGTAAAGCCCAGTTCGGTGGTCAACGCTTCGGTGAGATGGAAGTGTGGGCGCTGGAAGCGTATGGCGCAGCTTATACCCTGCAGGAAATGCTGACGGTGAAATCCGATGACGTCAACGGCCGTACCAAGATGTATAAAAACATCGTGGATGGCGACCATCGTATGGAACCGGGCATGCCGGAATCCTTCAACGTACTGTTGAAAGAAATCCGCTCGCTGGGTATCAACATCGAGCTGGAAGAAGGTTAATCCTGCTCGCTGGTACGCTTTGCTCGTGTAAAGGAGTGCCTGAGCTTCGGCTCAGGCATCCAACAGGTCTAACTCCGACGGGAGCCAATCCGTGAAAGACTTATTAAAGTTTCTGAAAGCGCAAACCAAGACCGAAGAGTTTGATGCGATCAAAATTGCGCTGGCATCGCCAGACATGATTCGTTCCTGGTCTTTCGGTGAAGTTAAAAAGCCGGAAACCATTAACTACCGTACGTTCAAACCTGAACGTGACGGTCTGTTCTGCGCCCGTATCTTCGGGCCAGTGAAAGACTATGAGTGCCTGTGCGGTAAGTACAAGCGCTTGAAACACCGTGGCGTTATCTGTGAGAAATGCGGCGTTGAAGTGACCCAAACCAAAGTGCGCCGTGAGCGCATGGGCCACATCGAGCTGGCGTCTCCGACGGCGCACATCTGGTTCCTGAAGTCGCTGCCGTCCCGTATCGGCTTGCTGCTGGATATGCCACTGCGCGACATCGAACGCGTGCTGTACTTCGAATCCTATGTGGTGATTGAAGGCGGCATGACCAACCTGGAAAAACGTCAGATCCTGACTGAAGAGCAGTATCTGGACGCGTTGGAAGAGTTCGGTGACGAATTCGACGCCAAGATGGGTGCCGAAGCGATCCAGGCCCTGTTGAAAAACATGGATCTGGAACAGGAATGCGAACAGCTGCGTGAAGAGTTGAACGAAACCAACTCCGAAACCAAGCGTAAGAAGCTGACCAAGCGCATCAAGCTGCTGGAAGCGTTCGTTCAGTCTGGCAACAAGCCGGAGTGGATGATCCTGACCGTGCTGCCTGTGCTGCCGCCGGATCTGCGTCCGCTGGTTCCGCTGGACGGTGGTCGTTTCGCAACCTCAGATCTGAACGATCTGTATCGTCGCGTGATCAACCGTAACAACCGTTTGAAACGTCTGCTGGATCTGGCTGCGCCGGATATCATCGTACGTAACGAAAAACGTATGCTGCAAGAAGCGGTAGATGCCCTGCTGGACAACGGTCGTCGCGGTCGTGCGATCACCGGTTCCAACAAGCGTCCGCTGAAATCTTTGGCCGACATGATCAAAGGTAAGCAGGGTCGTTTCCGTCAGAACCTGCTCGGTAAGCGCGTGGACTACTCCGGTCGTTCCGTTATTACCGTAGGTCCGTACCTGCGTCTGCACCAGTGCGGTCTGCCGAAGAAAATGGCACTCGAACTGTTCAAACCGTTCATCTATGGCAAGCTGGAACTGCGTGGTCTTGCTACCACTATCAAAGCCGCCAAGAAAATGGTTGAGCGTGAAGAAGCCGTGGTTTGGGATATCCTGGATGAAGTTATCCGCGAACACCCAGTACTGCTGAACCGTGCGCCGACTCTGCACCGTTTGGGTATCCAAGCGTTCGAACCGGTTCTGATCGAAGGTAAAGCCATTCAGCTGCACCCGCTGGTGTGTGCGGCGTATAACGCCGACTTCGACGGTGACCAGATGGCTGTTCACGTACCGCTGACGCTGGAAGCCCAGTTAGAAGCGCGTGCGCTGATGATGTCCACCAACAACATTCTGTCTCCGGCGAACGGCGAACCTATCATCGTTCCGTCTCAGGACGTGGTATTGGGTCTGTACTACATGACCCGTGACTGTGTTAACGCCAAAGGCGAAGGCATGGTGCTGACCGGTCCGAAAGAAGCAGAACGTATCTACCGTGCGGGTCTGGCTTCGTTGCATGCGCGCGTTAAAGTGCGTATCACCGAGCATGAGAAGAATGCGCAGGGTGAGTGGGTGGCTAAAACCAGCATCATCGATACCACTGTGGGTCGTTCCATTCTGTGGATGATCGTGCCGAAAGGTCTGCCGTACTCTATCGTTAACCAGGCGCTGGGTAAAAAAGCCATCTCCAAGATGCTCAATACCTGTTACCGCGTGCTGGGGCTGAAGCCGACCGTTATCTTCGCTGACCAGATCATGTACACCGGTTTCGCCTATGCAGCGCGTTCCGGTTCTTCTGTTGGTATCGACGATATGGTCATTCCGGCGAAGAAAGTGGAAATCATCAACGAAGCGGAAGCCGAAGTTGCTGAAATCCAGGAGCAGTTCCAGTCTGGTCTGGTAACTGCCGGCGAACGTTACAACAAAGTCATCGACATTTGGGCCGCTGCTAACGAGCGCGTGGCCAAAGCGATGATGGAAAACCTCTCGACCGAAACCGTTATCAACCGTAATGGTGAAGAAGAGCGTCAGGTTTCCTTTAACAGCATCTTTATGATGGCTGACTCCGGTGCGCGTGGTTCTGCGGCACAGATTCGTCAGTTGGCCGGTATGCGTGGTCTGATGGCGAAGCCGGATGGCTCCATCATCGAAACGCCGATCACCGCGAACTTCCGTGAAGGTCTGAACGTACTCCAGTACTTCATCTCCACGCACGGTGCGCGTAAAGGTTTGGCGGATACCGCGTTGAAGACAGCGAACTCCGGTTACCTGACCCGTCGTTTGGTTGACGTGGCACAGGATCTGGTGGTGACCGAGGACGATTGCGGCACGCACGAAGGCATCATGATGACCCCGGTTATCGAAGGTGGCGACGTTAAAGAGCCGCTGCGTGAGCGTGTACTGGGTCGTGTAACGGCTGAAGACGTTCTGAAGCCGGGCACCGCTGACATTCTGGTAGCGCGTAACACGCTGCTGGACGAACAATGGTGTGACCTGCTGGAAGAAAATTCCGTCGACGCCGTTAAAGTTCGCTCTGTGGTAAGTTGTGAAACCGACTTCGGCGTGTGCGCCAAGTGCTACGGTCGCGACCTGGCACGTGGTCACATCATCAACAAAGGTGAGGCCATCGGGGTTATCGCAGCACAGTCCATCGGTGAGCCGGGTACTCAGCTGACCATGCGTACGTTCCACATCGGTGGTGCGGCATCGCGTGCGGCGGCTGAATCCAGCATTCAGGTGAAAAACAAAGGTAGCCTGAAACTGTCCAACGCCAAGTTCGTTAAGAACGCGGCGGGCAAGCTGGTTATCACCTCGCGTAACACCGAGCTGAAACTGATCGACGAATTCGGTCGTACCAAAGAAAGCTACAAAGTGCCATACGGTGCGGTAATGGGCAAAGGCAACGGTGACGAAGTGACCGGCGGTGAAACCGTCGCAAACTGGGATCCGCATACCATGCCAGTTATCACCGAAGTGGGCGGTAGCATTCGCTTCACCGACATGATCGACGGTCAGACGATTACTCGTCAGACTGACGAACTGACCGGTCTGTCCTCCATCGTGGTTCTGGATAGTGCAGAACGTACCGGTGGCGGTAAAGATCTGCGTCCGGCACTGAAAATCGTGGATGCCAAAGGTAACGATGTATTGATCCCGGGCACCGACATGCCGGCACAGTACTTCCTGCCGGGCAAAGCGATCGTTCAGTTGGAAGATGGCACTCAGATCGGTGCGGGTGACACCCTGGCACGTATTCCGCAGGAATCCGGCGGTACCAAGGACATCACCGGTGGTCTGCCGCGCGTTGCCGACTTGTTCGAAGCGCGTCGTCCGAAAGAACCGGCTATCCTGGCTGAAATCACCGGTATCATTTCCTTCGGTAAAGAGACCAAAGGCAAACGTCGTCTGGTGATCTCTCCGCTGGATGGCAGCGATGCTTACGAAGAGATGATTCCGAAATGGCGTCAGCTCAACGTGTTTGAAGGTGAACGCGTAGAACGTGGCGATGTGGTTTCTGACGGCCCTGAATCGGCGCACGATATTCTGCGTTTGCGTGGTGTGCATGCGGTAACCCGTTACATCACCAACGAAGTGCAGGAAGTTTACCGTCTGCAAGGCGTTAAGATTAACGATAAACACATCGAAGTTATCGTTCGTCAGATGCTGCGTAAAGGGACTATTGCCAGCGCAGGTAGCTCCGAGTTCCTGGAAGGCGAGCAGGCAGAAGTGTCGCGCATCAAGATCGCCAACCGTCAGTTGGAAGCGGATGGCAAGATCGCAGCTACGTACCACCGTGACCTGCTGGGTATCACCAAGGCATCTCTGGCAACCGAATCCTTCATCTCTGCGGCATCGTTCCAGGAAACGACGCGCGTGTTGACGGAAGCAGCCGTTGCGGGTAAACGCGACGAATTGCGCGGTCTGAAAGAGAACGTCATCGTGGGTCGTCTGATCCCGGCCGGTACCGGTTATGCGTACCACCAGGATCGCATGCGTCGCCGTCATGTGGGCGAAGTGCCAGCAGTCGCTCCGGTGAGTGCTGATGAAGCTTCTGCAAACCTGGCTGAACTGCTGAACGCAGGCTTTGGTAGCAGCGACGACGAATAAGCTATCTACCGATAACGCTTAAACGTCTAAACCCCGGTCCGTTGGCCGGGGTTTTTTTTATCTCTCAGTCTGTGAGCGCACAGAAAAAAAGCAGACTTGCTCCCCTTCGTCACGCATACTTCTTAATCGTACTTTTGTAACTATGATATGAATTTCTTCTGAGTAATAAATAGTGTACAGTTGTGTAAATTTAAAATAACGAGACGAACATGAACAGCACAAGCACACCAATGTCGCCGCAGAGCGATAGCGCAGCAAACCACAACAGCTCACAATCTCTGCCTGAAAACCCTACACACAACCGGGCTCGTCGTGCTGCATGGGGAAGTTTTGTCGGCGCCGTTGTCGACTGGTATGACTTTCTACTGTACGGAATAGTTGCCGCTTTGGTGTTTAACACCGAATTTTTCCCCCAGATAAGCCCGACCATGGGTACGTTGGCGGCATTTGGGACTTTTGGTGTTGGCTTCCTGTTCCGCCCGCTGGGCGGCATGGTGTTTGGTCACTTTGGCGATCGTCTGGGTCGTAAACGTATGTTGATGATCACCGTGTGGATGATGGGTATTGCCACTGCGTTAATTGGCCTGTTGCCTTCATTTGCGTCTATTGGCTGGTGGGCTCCGGTGTTGCTGGTTACTCTGCGCGCCATTCAAGGGTTTGCCGTCGGCGGTGAGTGGGGCGGTGCAGCGCTGCTTGCGGTAGAAAGCGCGCCGAAAAAGAAAAAAGCCTTTTACAGTAGCGGTGTACAGGTCGGTTATGGTGTCGGTCTGCTGCTGGCGACCGGTTCTATTTCTGTCGTCAGTCATTGGACGACCAACGAGGAGTTTGTGACCTGGGGCTGGCGACTGCCGTTCCTGTTCAGCCTGATACTGGTTGCCATTGCCTGGTGGGTGCGTAACGGCATGGATGAATCCCAGGAGTTTGAAGCCAACAAAACGCTGCAAGATCGCGCGAATAAGCTTCGCTCTTTCCCTATTTTTGAAGCATTGCGCAAACATCCAAAAGCATTTTTGCTGATCATCGCCCTGCGCCTTGGCGAGCTGTTGACGATGTATATCGTTACGGCCTTTGCGTTGAACTACTCAACCGCACATCTTGGCCTGTCGCGCGATATGTTCCTGAATATCGGCCTGATGGTGGGGGCCATCAGTTGTTTCTCTATCCCCGCTTTTGCCTGGCTGGCGGACAGCTTCGGTCGTCGTCGTATCTATGTCACAGGGGCGCTGATTGGTGCGGCCAGTGCCGTGCCGTTCTTTATCGCGCTAGAGAACCATAACACGGTACTGATCCTGCTGTTCGCCATTCTGCTGGCGAATGTCGCGCATGATATGATCGTCAGCGTACAGCAGCCGATGTTTACCGAACTATTTGGTACCGCCTACCGCTATAGCGGTGCTGGCGTGGGTTATCAGGTCGCGAGCGTGGTGGGCGGTGGCTTTACGCCGTTTATCGCGGTGTTGCTGGTGACATTTTTCTCCGGCGCCTGGTACGGCGTTGCGGGTTATCTGGCGATAGGGTGCCTGATCTCAGCCGTGGTCGGTATGAGTATGAAACCGCAATCCACGGATTAAGAGCGAACAAAGACCGTAACGCGATAAAGACCGTAACGTGATTGTGCTGTACGTTACGGTCTCTCCCATCATTTTGCGCTAAGTTGCGCTTTAACCGCCTCGATCGCATCCAGCGCACACTGTTGGTCGATACTGCCCGAGGGCGCACCACCAATGCCAATCGCCCCAATGGTTTGATCCCCCACTTTCACCGGTACACCGCCCGCCAGCAGTAAAAAGCCCGGAATATCACGCAGATTTTGCGCTTCAGCATTGGCCTGAGCGTTTTTCATCACGTTTTCCGTGGGCGCTTTCGTGGTGAGCGAGGTAAAAGCTTTCATCCGGCTGGCTTCGAGGGTATGCGGACCGGCGTTGTCCATGCGTTTGGCCAGTTTTACTACGCCAGCACGATCGACGATGGTTACCGCCACGTTCACATTCTTGGCGACGCAGGATTGGATGGCGTGCTGCGCCAGCTGTTCGGCCAGCGCCAAAGAAAGATTTTTCTCGCTTAATACGCCATTAGCAAAGCTGGGAAAAGTGGTCATGCCGCTGAAAAGCAGGGTGGTGATAAGAAGACGTTTCATTATGTTCAGGCTCCTGTTGTCCTTGGGAGGTATTCGACAAGGAGAGCGTAACCAGAGCCGGTTGGAGGAACCATTCGCTTGATTACTCAAGCCACTGCGTAATTTTACGGAGTTTTATCGATAAGCGATTGCCCGCCATACAGTTTTATCAATTTCGCCAGCGAGTTTATTTCCAGTTTGGCGAACAGGTTGGCGCGGTGTGCTTCCACGGTGCGGGCGGAAAGTTGCAGGTCTTTGGCAATCTCTTTGTTCGATTTCCCTTCCATCATCAGCGCCATCACTTCATGCTCGCGCGCAGAAAGCGTATTGAGCTTATCCCGTAACGCTGTGGCTTGCTGGCGCTGGGCTGTCTGCGTTTGAAACTGTGTCATTGCGCCAGAAACCGTTTCGAGCAGCAGATCCGCATCGATAGGCTTAGTCAAAAACTCGAAGGCACCACTTTTAAAGGCGCGTCGGCACAAATTGATATTGCCATGGCCGGTCATGATGATGACGGGGATATCCATGCCGCGTTGTTGCCACTCCTCCAACAGGGTGAGCCCTGTTTTGCCTGGCATACGAATATCGAGCAGCAGACAGCCGTGCAGCGAGCGCCAGTCGCTGTGTCTCTGCTCAAAATCAGTAACGCTGGCATAGGGCTGCGTTTGCCACCCGACGGAAGCCAGCAATGCACTGAGTGAGTCTCGGATAGCGTCATCATCGTCAATCAGATAAACACACAGCGTCATGGGTCCTGCTCCTCGGCGTTGAAAGGAAACCACAGTGTGAATTGGGCTCCGCCACCAGCGACATTTTCTGCGCTGATGTCGCCGTTGAGACCCTGAACCAAGGTTTGGGTCAGCGCCATCCCGAGCCCTAATCCCCCTTGTCGGGTGGTGAAAAAGGGCAGAAAAACCTGTTGTAGCGCCTGCTCAGATAATCCCGGTCCACCGTCCGTAAGGGTCAGTGTAATACCCTTTTCCGTCGGGTGTGCGGCGATCTCAACCCATGCCGATTTGGGGGCGCTATCTTGCTGTGCCTGGATCGCATTGAGCAGCAGGTTATGCAGAATTTGCTCAACCCACTGCGGTGCGGCGAGAAACGGCGGCAGATCGTCGGGAATATTGTTAATGATTTTCACTTTCCCTGCCTGCAACTCGTTTTCCAGCAGCATCAACACCCGTGACCAGACCGGCTTCAGGTGGATCGGTTGTAAGCTAACCTGGTCGTTGTGCATTTTTTGGCGTAAATCGGTGAGCAGGGCGCTAATGCGTTTGGTTTGCACGACGGCGGCGTCGAGCAGAGGGGCGATCTCCGCGCTCCTTTCTTGTTTCAGCAAACTCAGGGCGGTTTGGTTATAACTCAGAATCGCAGTAAGTGGCTGATTCAGTTCATGTACCATACCGGCGGTGATCTCCCCCATGGTATTGAGCCGGGTGAGTTCGGAAAACTGCGCACGTAAATCCGCCAGCATCCGTTGACGTTTATACATCAGATAGCGGCTGACAAACGCTACGACGATGGCCCAGAGCAGGGCAGACAACAGCATGCTGAACCAGGGCAGATGACGCCAGTCGGGATCGTTTCCTGCCGAAAGCTCAAACGGCTGCGAATCGCCCACCAGCGCTTTATGCCACTGCCAGTAAGGCGTTGTCGTTGCATCGCCCAGCACCACCAGCGGGGTGTCATGCAAGTACAAACTCAGGGTACGGAATGCATTACTCTGCGGCAGCGTGCTGAGGACCTGCTTGAGGTCGATCAACAACGAGACATGTTCACCGTTGAGCCAATAGGTGCCGTTGCCCGCCAGTTGCGGCTCGGTAGCACTGTATTCCGGTGAGCGTGTTTTTAAGATAAGAATTTGGGGAAACGCTGCTTTGACCCTCTCAGGATCGCTGACGGCGGACAGCAGCGTCAGGATGACATCATGCTGAGACAGTTTGAGTGCCACATCGCGATAAAGAATACGGAACTCGGCGCTGTGTTCTTCATACTGCTGTTGCAGCGTATAAACGCTCAGGGTGAGAGCGGATAGGGTCGTTAAGAGTAACCAAATGGCGAACTTACGCATGATGATGTCATTCGGGTTGAGTTAACGCCATGCGCATGGCTGAGAAAGTAACGCCGGGACATAGAACCATACTGGATGGATGTTGTAAACCCGACCGCACTTAACTCGTCCGGTCGGAACCTCTGTTTAGCGAAAACGGTCGACATCGTGAGCGGTGAGGCCAATGTCTTTGAGCTGAGCGTCATTGAGCCGACGCAGTTCGCGCAGTGTGGTGCGGCGTTTTAGCCAGTTACACCACCACCGAAACGGGGTGCGGATGGTGATATCAATACTCCGCGTTATTGCTGTTTTACAACCGCTTCTCCACTGGCTCATTGCGCTCTCCTTCTCCTCAAGATACTGTTTATGATGAAGGTGAACGCGATGAGGATACAGCCTCAGAAAATCGATTTTTCAAGCATACAGATTGCGCCATGTTGCAACTGAATGGCCTTTTTTGCCTCTATCTGTACTGGTTTTTTCGCTGACGCATGGCGCAGCAAGGATACTTATGACGCGTTACCAGCATCTTGCCGCGCTTTTGGCGCAGCGCATTGAACAGGGGTTGTACCAAAACGGGGAGCGTTTGCCCTCCGTGCGTGCGCTCAGCCAGGAACACGGCGTGAGTATCAGCACCGTGCAACAGGCCTACCATGTACTGGAATCCCAACAGCTTATTTTGCCTCAGCCTCGTTCTGGCTATTACGTTGCGCCGCGCAAAGCACACCCGCCGGTGCCGGGCTTAACCCGTCCTGCGCAGCGTCCGGTCGAAATCAGTCAATGGGATTCTGTGCGTGAGCTGTTCAACCCCAACCCGGAACGTAACCTGTACAATCTGGGCGGCGGCGGGCCGGATGTCAGCCAGTCCTCGGTTAAACCTTTATGGAAATCCCTGACGCGCTTTTGTCAGCGACAAGATCTGCGGATATTGAATTACGGCAATATGTATGGCGTGCCGGAACTGTGCGAGCAAATTGCGCGACTGGCGCTGGACAGCGATTGCCAACTGGCGGCAGAAGACATCGTGATCACCACGGGCTGCCAGGAGGCGTTGTTTACCGCATTACGTACCCTGTGTCGCGAAGGGGATATTGTGGCGGTGGAGTCACCCACCTTTCCCGGTACGCTGCAAACCTTGCGTGGTTTGGGAATAAAAGTGGTGGAAATCCCCACCGATGCCGTGACGGGCATCAGCCTGGAAGCTTTGCAACTGGCGCTGGAGCAGTGGCCGATAAAAGCGGTGATGCTGGTGCCAAGCTGTAATAACCCGCTCGGCTTTTATATGCCGGATGCGCGCAAGAAGGCGCTAATTGTGCTGGCGCAACAGTTTGATATTGCCATCATTGAAGATGACGCCTACGGCGAGTTGGCATACGAGTACCCACGGCCGCGTACCATCAAATCCTTTGATAATGATGGCAGAGTGTTGCTGTGCAGTTCATTTTCCAAAAGTGTGGCGCCTGGGTTACGTGTGGGATGGATTGCACCCGGACGCTATCTGGAGCGCGTGCTGCACACCAAATACACCAGCACGGGCTATGCCGTTACCCATACCCAGTTAGCCGTGGCGGAGTTTATTCGTCAGGGTCACTACCAGCCTCACGTGCGTCGTATGCGCGCATACTACAAAAGCAATCTCGATACGTTCACCTGCTGGGTGCGGCGCTATTTTCCCTGCGGAATTTGTGTCAGCCGACCGCAAGGCGGGTTCCTGATGTGGATTGAGTTTCCTGAAACCTTTGATACATTGCGGTTGAATAGCCTGCTACGCCAGTCCGGTATCCAGATAGCTTCTGGCTCGTTGTTCTCTGCGTCCGGCAAATACCGCAACTGTATGCGCGTGCACTACGGTCTGCCGCTCACCGATGAGATGCAGCAGATGCTACGCGTGATTGGCGAGCAGGCAGAACGCCTGCTGCATGAAGATACAGTGAGCGACCACTAAGTATATGCCGAAGAAGGACCGATACAGGGCGATAACACCACCCTGTATCGGCAGAGGGGGCAAAACCGAATGGAACAATCCGGTTTCGGTTGACGCATCGAGGTCGTCAACGTCATCACTTTACGTAGTGAAAGATAAACCGAGGGTGCATGGTCCGGCCATTTTATCGCCGAATAGTAGCATTATTTACCCCTTTATTCAGCGTTATGTTGATGATGCGACTGCCTTCCCAAATACCCATCCCAGTCTTTCCAGACCGGTTGCAGCCCAGCCAGTGCGATCGCGTGTGCGACGGCTTCTGGGCGGCGGTTATCATGGGGGGCAAATTGCTCCAATTCGGAACGATCGTCTGCATAGCCGCCCGGCTGCGTTTTGGAGAATGCGCTGACGCTGTTGATAGCAATAGGCACCACGTTATCGCGAAAATAGGGGGATTCTCGGGTAGATAACGACAATTCCACGTCGGGAGCCAGCAGGCGGAATGCGCAAATGACTTGCAGTAACTGCGCTTCGTCCATGATCGACGCGGGCGTGATACCGCCCGCACAGGGTCGCAGGCGCGGAAACGAGATGGAGTAACGGCTCTGCCAGTAGGTTTGCTGCAAATACAGCAGATGCTCCGCCACCATATAACAGTCAGTGCGCCAACTGTGCGATAAGCCAATCAACGCGCCGAGTCCGATCTTGTCGATCCCGGCACGGCCCAAGCGATCCGGTGTATCCAGTCGCCAATGAAAATCCTGCTTGTTACCGCGCAGGTGATGTTGCTGATAGGTCACCGGATGGTAGGTTTCCTGATAAACCATCACGCCGTCCAGCCCCAGCGTTTTCAGCTCCGCGTACTCCTCTTGCGCCATCGGCTGCACTTCCATCATCAGCGCGCTGAAGTGTGGTCGAATCACGGGAAACATTTCGCGAAAGTAATCCATGCCAACTTTACGTTGATGCTCCCCTGTGACCAGCAGCAGGTTGTCAAACCCCAGCGCTTTAATAGCGGCAATCTCGTGCAGGATTTCCTCTTGGTTCAAGGTTTTGCGTTTGATGTGGTTACTCATGGAGAAACCGCAGTAGGTGCAGTCATTGGCGCACAGGTTCGACAGATAAAGCGGAACATAAAAACCCACGGTATTACCGAAGCGTTGCCGGGTAAGCTGCTGAGCCCGTGCGGCCAGCGGCTCCAGATAGTGCAGCGCTGCCGGGGAAAGCAGCGCCATCATATCGTCACGGGAGAGCGTGGTTGCGCAGAGAGCCCGTTCCACATCGTGGGCGGTTTTGCTGTTGATATCGAGTGTGATGGCATCCCAATCGAGCTGCTCCCAGCGGGTACGAAAAGCGCGCGTCATGATTGCACCTCCGCGGTTATCTGATGAAGAAAGCCGGTCAGCGGGCTGGTGGCGCTTGCCACGTGCTGGCGTTGGCCTAACCCGGCCTGACGTGCCCGTTCGCCCGCTTCTACCGCTAAACGAAAGGCGTGGGCCATCTGCACTGGGTCGCGCGCCACGGCAATCGCCGTGTTAACCAGCACCGCATCGGCCCCCATTTCCAGCGCCTCGGTGGCGTGACTGGGTGCACCAATACCTGCGTCAACCACAACGGGTACGGTGGCCTGCTCAATAATGATGCGCAGGAAATCGCGGGTTTGCAGCCCCTGATTGGAGCCGATGGGCGCACCTAACGGCATCACGGCAGCACAACCCGCCTCTTCCAGCCGCTTGCACAGCACCGGGTCCGCGCCGCAGTAAGGCAGCACCACAAAACCTTCTTTGACCAGACGCTCAGCGGCGCGCAGGGTTTCAATCGGGTCGGGCAACAGGTATTTGGCATCGGGGTGAATTTCCAGTTTCAGCCAATGCGTGCCCAGCGCTTCGCGTGCCAGTCGTGCGGCGAACACGGCTTCATCTGCGGTTTTCGCTCCTGAGGTGTTGGGCAACAGTTTCACACCAAGCTGCTTGAGCGGTGCGAAAATGGCATCATTACCGGTTTTCAGGTCAACGCGTTTCATGGCCAGCGTGACTAACTGAGAGCCTGACGCCTGCAACGCCGCGTGCATCAGTTCGGCGGTGGCGAATTTACCCGTTCCGGTTAATAACCGAGAAGAAAAGCGTGTATCGGCAATCTGCAACATATCAACCCCCTGCGATAGCCTGAAAAAGAAGAATATCGTCGCCTGAGCAAACGGGCCGTGTCGCCCATTCGTCACGCGGCACAATGGTCTGGTTTATCGCCAGCGCCGTACCGGGCTGCAAGCGATCCAACCCCGCCAGCAGGGTTTCCACCGTAATGCCCTCATCGCACGCCATGGGGGTGTCGTTCAGCGTGATGTTCATGCTGCGATATCCTTACAGACTGGGCAGCACGCCGAGCGGCTTAACTGAAAGGTTTGCCAGCTCTGTTGTTTGCCATCAAACAGGCGCAGCTTGCCGCTGAGTGCAGAAGGCAACCCTGCCAGTAGCTTGATGGCTTCCAGTGCCTGAAGCGTGCCGATGACACCGACCACCGGACCGAGCACACCGGCGGTGCGGCAGTTGCGCTGCGGTTCTGTCGCTTCTGGATAGAGACAGGCGTAACAACCGTGCGAGTAAGGAGGCGTTAGCACCAGTAACTGTCCGCTAAAGCCAACCGCACTGCCGCTGACCAGCGGCGTTTGCTGCTGAACGCAAGCGGCGTTCACCGCGTGGCGCGTGGTCATGTTGTCACTGCAATCCAGCACCAAATCGGCCTGTTGAACCGCGTGCTGTAAGGCTGTCCCTGCCAGCCGCTCGGTGAGCGTTATCACCTCGGTTAACGGGTTGAGCGCCAAGAGTTGCTGCTTGGCGAGCGTAGCCTTGGGGCGAGAAATATCCTGCGTGCGATAGAGGATTTGCCGTTGTAGATTGGAAACATGCAGTTGGTCGTCATCGGCGATCGTCAAAGTGCCGACCCCTGCGGCAGCGAGATAGAGCGCGGCGGGCGCGCCTAGTCCCCCCATGCCGACCAGCAGCACGCGAGATTTTTTCAGCTTTTCTTGTCCTTGCGGGCCGATATCTTCCAGCAGCAATTGACGGCTGTAGCGTAAGAACTCTTGATCGCTCAGTGCCGGATCGTTAAGCATCATGACCCTCCTGATTTTCAATCAGGTTGAGCAGGGTGGCGGTGGCCTGACGCCAGTCAGCGGCCTGTGTGATTGCGCTGACCACCGCAATGCTGCCGACGCCGGTTGCCAGCACGCTTGGCACGCGGTCAATACTGATGCCGCCGATGGCCACGGTAGGGAAACGCCCTTGCAGTGCATCAATGTGGCGCTTCAGTTCGCTCACGCCCTGTGGGGTGGAGGGCATCTCTTTGGTTTGGGTCGGGAAGATATGCCCGAGGGCGATATAAGACGGTTTGAGCGCTACAGCGCGAGCCAGTTCCACGTCGTCGTGGGTGGAAATGCCCAAACGTAGCCCCGCATTGCGGATCGCCTCCAGATCGGCGCTATCCAGATCCTCCTGACCCAGATGCACGCCGTATGCCCGATGTTTGACGGCCAGTTGCCAAAAATCGTTAATAAACAAGCGAGCCTGATAATCCTGTCCGAGCGCGATGGCCTGCATGATGGCGGTCTCGGCTTGTTCTGCGGTGTTGTCCTTAATGCGTAACTGGATGGTTTTTACGCCAGCACTGAGCAGGCGTTCGATCCAGGTCACGCTGTCGACCACCGGATAAAGCCCGAGCTGCGGTGCGGTCGCGGGAAATGCCGGATTCATTTGGCTTCCTCCCCGAGCAGCGTCGTGGCGCTGTGATAGAGCTCGCTGCCGCGCGCTCGGAACTGGGCCGACATCTCTGCCATGCCGACTTCAATCGGTTGCGCTTCCACGGCAGGGGCGGGATTTTTCGCTGCGTACTCACGCACTTCCTGCGAAATTTTCATCGAGCAGAATTTGGGGCCGCACATGGAACAGAAGTGTGCAACTTTGCCGGATTCTTGCGGCAGAGTTTCATCGTGATAGGCGCGTGCGGTCGTCGGGTCGAGTGCCAGATTGAACTGGTCTTCCCAACGAAACTCAAAGCGCGCTTTGGACATGGCGTTATCGCGGATCTGCGCACCGGGGTGTCCTTTCGCCAGATCGGCGGCATGTGCGGCGATCTTGTAGGTGATAAGCCCTTGCTTCACATCCTCTTTGTTGGGCAGCCCAAGGTGTTCTTTCGGCGTGACGTAGCAGAGCATGGCACAACCGAACCAGCCAATCATCGCGGCCCCGATACCGGAGGTGAAGTGGTCATAACCGGGGGCAATATCGGTGGTCAGCGGCCCCAATGTATAGAACGGCGCTTCGTGGCAGTGCTCCAACTCTTCGGTCATGTTGCGGCGAATCATCTGCATCGGCACATGCCCCGGCCCTTCAATCATCACTTGCACGTCATATTCCCAGGCGATTTTGGTCAATTCACCCAGGGTATGCAGCTCGGCAAACTGTGCCTGATCGTTGGCATCTTGAATGGAGCCGGGACGCAAGCCATCGCCCAGCGACAGGGCAACGTCGTAGGCCGCACAAATCTCACAGATTTCACGGAAGTGGACGTAGAGGAAGTTCTCCTGATGGTGCGACAGGCACCACTTCGCCATGATGGAGCCGCCACGCGATACGATGCCGGTCAGGCGTTGTGCGGTCATTGGCACATAGCGCAGCAGCACCCCCGCGTGAATGGTGAAGTAATCAACCCCTTGCTCTGCTTGCTCAAGCAGCGTATCGCGGAACATTTCCCACGTGAGGTTTTCCGCCACGCCATTGACCTTCTCCAGCGCCTGATAAATAGGAACGGTACCAATGGGGACCGGGCTGTTGCGCAGGATCCACTCACGGGTTTCGTGAATATAGCGTCCGGTGGAGAGATCCATCACCGTATCTGCCCCCCACAGCGTGGACCAGACCAGCTTTTCCACCTCTTCCTCGATAGACGAGGTGACCGCCGAGTTGCCGATGTTAGCGTTTACCTTGACCAGAAAATTGCGCCCGATAATCATCGGTTCAGATTCGGGGTGATTGATGTTGGACGGGATGATGGCACGGCCTGCGGCGACTTCCTGGCGCACAAATTCCGGAGTGATGTTGTCCGGCAGGATCGCGCCAAAGCTTTGTCCTGGGTGCTGGTGGCGCAGCACTTCGCTGCGAATGCGCTCACGCCCCATGTTCTCGCGGATAGCGATAAACTCCATTTCCGGCGTGATGATCCCTTGGCGCGCATAGTGCAACTGCGTGACGCACTTGCCTGACTGGGCGCGTTTGGGCTGCGGCAACTGTTCAAAGCGTAGGTGATCCAACCCGGCATCCGCCAATCGCTGCTGGGTAAAACGGGAACTGACGCCAGAAAGTGGCTCGGTGTCGTTACGTTCTGCAATCCAATCGGCACGCAGTTTGACCAACCCGGTACGCACGTCCGGCCGTGCGTCGGGATCGCCATACGGCCCCGCCGTGTCATATACCGGCACGGCTTCGTTAGGTTCATAGCGGGGATTGTCTTTGTCGCCACCTAACAGCGTTGGGCTAAGAGTGATTTCCCGCATCGGTACGCGGATATCACTGCGCGATCCGGTAAGGTAGATACGCGTGGAGTTAGGGAAAGTGGTGCCGCGCAGGTTATGAATAAACGTCTCGGCGGCTTCGCGCTTTTCACGACGGCCAGACGGGGTTTTAGGTGTTGTAGCGGGTGATTGAGGCATAGCATGTTCCTGAATTATGGTTAAGGAAAAATGCTTGTCTGGAGCTCGCAGGGAGTAATTATGGTTGCCTTGGCCCCGATTTTACGCGCTATGCCGGTAACGACATGGCGGTGATAACGGTGACAAAACAGAATGGATTACTCTTGTTCCCTTCGCAGGTTTTAACCTGATCAGGTTCCGCGGATCCCGAATAAACGGTCTCAGCCTGCGGTTTATGTAGGACATAAACACGCTAGGCACTCCGACAAGATACGCCCGGTAATTGGCATAGAAACCGTTTACGGGGCAATAACCCCATGACAATGAGGCTATCGATGACACTTTAGGGCGTCTGAGAGGCGCTGTCAAAATGTAAGGTGGGGCGATGGCGTTATTCTTTCTCTATGACCAGACGAATCAGCCGATCTTCCAGGGCAAAGCGTTCCGCCATGGCTTCACCGACGCTTGATAGCGCTTGTTGAAACCCGATGCAATTATCGTGATCGATAGCAGCCGCCAGACTGCTGTCGTAGAAATCCATAATGAATTGCGTATTGGCCTGTAACGCCAGCGACAGACGGTGCGTTTGCGCCAGCTTTTGATCGCTCAGTGCAACCGCCTCTTGCACGATGCGCTCATAGACATGGAAATGGCAGGAGGAAAGATAGTCCACAAGGTTGTGGCAAAAATCATCCAAAGCCTGCTCATCGAGCGGGGTGTGTTTATCTTTGTTTGGCTTAATGCCGACCAGATGATAGTAAGCAACCAGAAGTTGCTTGCGCGCTTGTAGCCATTGGTCGATTAACGCATTATTGCCACCAACGTACTCAGTCAGACTTTGTAATTGGTTTAACATTGTTGACTCCGTGCATTGATAAGAAAGAACAATCGGTGACGATAAAATTCTGCCATATCCCTGACAGTTAAAATGCCAGTGAAGTGTCTGTGGAGCAATAGAAAAGATATGGAACAAACATTAAAAGGTGATGAGCATGGATGGTGGGTGGTCAGCCATGAGAGTCAAGTGTGGCTACCCGAAGGGAAACTCCCGCATGGCACCGCGGCGCAGTGCGGATTGGAAGGCATTGTTGGACGCCAGATAGGGGAGTGGCAGGGGGAATGCGTGTGGCTGGTCAGTCACCAGAAAACGTCGCAGATGGATTCTGTACGCCAACTGCTGGATGAAGACGTGGCGCTGTTTCAACTGGCAGGGCGCGGTGTGCAACTCGCCGAGTTTTATCGTTCGCACCAGTTTTGCGGCTATTGCGGACAGAAAATGGTGCACAGCAAAACGGAGCTGGCATGCTTGTGCCCGCAGTGTAAAGAGCGTTATTACCCGCAAATCGCCCCGTGCGTGATCGTGGCGATCCGGCGTGGCGAAGAGATCTTGCTGGCGCAGCATCAGCGTCACCGCGGCAATATGTATACCGTGCTGGCGGGGTTCGTGGAAGTGGGCGAAACGCTCGAACAGGCGGTCGCTCGTGAAGTGATGGAAGAGAGCAATATTCGTATTAAAAATCTGCGCTATATCAGCTCACAGCCTTGGCCATTCCCGCATTCGCTGATGATGGCGTTCATGGCGGAGTATGCCGACGGTGACCTGCGCCACGACCCCAAAGAACTCAGAGATGCGGGCTGGTTCCGCTACGATCAACTGCCGATTCTCCCGCCGCCGGGTACAGTCGCGAGACGTTTGATTGAAGACACCGTGGTACTGTGCCGCGATGGACAGGAATAGCGCCGCTGGCGTGCTACACTTCGCGCCACTTGTTTCGTTATCGCGTTTTGACCCTCTTCCAGGATGACAAAAGGACACCGCATGCCAGACCTGAAAAATGATCGCTATCTGCGCGCGCTACTGCGCCAACCTGTTGATGTTACGCCGGTATGGATGATGCGCCAGGCGGGCCGCTATTTGCCGGAGTACAAAGCAACGCGCGCACAGGCGGGTGACTTTATGTCGCTGTGCAAAAATCCAGAACTGGCTTGCGAAGTCACGCTGCAACCGCTGCGGCGCTATGCACTGGATGCTGCAATCCTGTTTTCCGATATCCTCACCGTGCCGGATGCGATGGGATTGGGGCTCTATTTCGAAACCGGGGAAGGGCCGCGCTTTACGCATCCGGTTCGAACTGCTGCGGATGTGGCGCGCTTGCCCGTTCCCGATCCTGAACAAGAACTGGGTTACGTGATGGATGCGGTTCGCACCATTCGCCGCGAACTGGCCGGTGCGGTACCCTTGATCGGTTTTTCCGGCAGTCCCTGGACGCTAGCCACCTATATGGTGGAAGGCGGCAGCAGTAAAGCGTTTACGGTTATCAAGAAAATGCTGTTTGCCGAGCCACAGACGCTTCACCTGTTGTTGGATAAGCTGGCTGACAGCGTGATTCTGTATCTGAATGCGCAGATCAAGGCGGGTGCGCAATCGGTGATGATTTTCGACACCTGGGGTGGTGCGCTGAGCGGTCGCGATTACCGTGAGTTTTCACTGCACTACATGCACAAAATCGTAGATGGTCTGTTACGTGAGCATGAAGGGCGGCGCGTACCGGTGACGCTGTTTACCAAAGGCGGTGGGCAGTGGCTGGAAGCGATGGCCGCGACAGGGTGTGATGCGCTGGGGCTGGATTGGACCACGGATATCGGCGAGGCGCGTGCGCGAGTTGGGGACAAGGTGGCGCTGCAAGGCAATATGGACCCGTCAATGCTCTATGCGCCACCCGCGCGTATCGAGCAAGAAGTTGAGACGATTTTGACCGCGTTCGGTCAGGGGAATGGTCACGTGTTCAATCTGGGGCACGGGATTCATCAGGATGTGCCACCGGAACATGCTGGTGCCTTTGTAGATGCAGTGCATCGCTTGTCGCGCCCGTTCCACCAATAATCGCCCTCATCAGGATTGAACGTGCCTTAAGGAGTAGGCTGATGGATACGCAAGCATTGAAAGCGGAGCAGAATCGGCGGGCGCAGGAGATCGTGCGTGTTGACAGTCTGCCCTTCGTCGAGCCCAGGTTTATTGGCGGGGCTGATGTCGGGTTCGAGCAAGAGGGAACGGTGACGCGGGCGGCGATTGCGATATTGCATTACCCTTCACTTCAGCTGGTTGAGTACCAGATTGCCCGTATTCCGACGGTAATGCCCTATGTGCCGGGATTGCTCTCTTTTCGTGAGTGCCCAGGCTTGTTAGCCGCGTGGGAACAGCTGGCGCAGAAGCCTGATTTGCTGTTTGTTGACGGTCACGGTATTTCACACCCCAGGCGGCTGGGCGTTGCCAGCCATTTTGGGTTATTGGTGGATGTCCCGACCATTGGCGTGGCTAAAAAACGGCTGTGTGGTCAGAGTGCCCCGCTGTCTGAGACACTCGGCAGCCAAAGCGCGCTGATGGACCATGACGAACAGATTGGCTGGGTATGGCGTAGCAAGGCACGCTGTAATCCGCTGTTTATCTCAACCGGCCATCGAGTGAGCTTGAACAGCGCGCTGATGTGGGTAAAACGCTGCCAGCAGGGCTATCGTTTACCTGAACCTACGCGTTGGGCGGACGCCGTTGCCTCACAGCGGCCAGCCTTTCAACGCTGGCTGCGTGAAAATCCGCAGTAATGCAGGCGGGATGCGGTAAGTTTAAGAATTCAGGCATAGGGCAAGGCAACATTTTCAGGTACACTGCCTGCCATTAAAAATAATGAGCGTCGACGATGTTACGTAATCCGATTCACCTGCGGCTGGAGAAGCTGGAAAGCTGGCAGCACGTGACTTTTATGGCTTGCCTTTGCGAGCGGATGTATCCGAACTATTATGAATTCTGCCGCCAGACCGAGTTTGGTGATGCGCAGTTGTATCGCCGCATCCTTGATTTGGTGTGGGAAGTGCTGGTGGTGAAAGAAGCCAAGGTCAATTTCGACAGCCAACTGGAGAAATGGGAAGACGCCATTCCCTCCGCGGATGATTACGATTTATACGGTGTCTATCCGGCCATTGACGCGTGCATTGCATTGGGTGAGCTGATTCATTCGCAACTGAGTGGTGCCACGCTTGAGCATGCGATTGCCATTAGTGAAACCTCCATTCGCACGGTAGCGATGCTGGAAATGACGCAAGCCGGCCGTGAAATGACGGACGAAGAACTCTACACGTTGCCCGCGATTGAAGAAGAATGGGATATCCAGTGGGAGATTTTTCGGTTGCTGGCGGCCTGTGAAGAGCGTGATTTGGAATTGATTAAAGGGCTGCGCGCCGACCTGCGGGAAGCGGGAAGCAGCAATATTGGCATAAATTTAGGCCAATAAGGCGATAAAACGTGATTTAAGGCCCTAAATGACAAGTTGAAGGGCTTCACATCCGCCCCCTGTCTGGTCTACATTTGGGGGGCGTAAAAAAAGTGGCTGTCGGTGCGTGTATGCAGGAGAGTGCTTTTGAGCATATCCGTCGCACTCGATGCTAAGCAAGCGATAAACACACTGTAAGGATAACTTATGAATAAGACTCAACTGATTGATGTGATTGCAGACAAAGCTGACCTGTCCAAGGCTCAGGCTAAAGCAGCGTTAGAAGCCACTCTGGCCGCGGTAACTGAGTCTCTGAAAGCAGGCGATGCAGTACAATTAGTGGGTTTTGGTACGTTTAAAGTGAACCATCGTAACGAGCGCACTGGCCGCAACCCGCAAACGGGTAAAGAAATCAAAATCGCTGCGGCGAATGTCCCGGCATTTGTTGCGGGCAAAGCACTGAAAGACGCTGTTAAATAAGCGAATGCCAGTGAAGGATTCAAGCAAAGGGGCGTTAGCGCCCCTTTTGCTTTTGTGGCGCAGGCTGGGTACGGTGGCTATTGCCGGATTGATCACCGCCTGCGCCAGCCACTCGCCACCGCCAACGACGTTCGCCACTGGCTATGTAGGCGACCGTGCGGTGGTGCGCGTGTGGCGCAAGGATGACAGTCAACAACACAGCACGCAGTTAGTCACGCTCTCCAATGCGTTGCAGGATGATAACCTGTGGCCCAATCTGCACGGGGTGGAAACGCGTTACCTGTTTGTTCAAGACCACCTGCGTGAAATTAAGCGCAGTTATCGCGGTGATCATCCGGAAAGCCTTCATCTTCGCTTTGCTGACGATGGCGCGGTGAGCTTTATGCAACGGCAGCTCGACGATCGGCGTGAAAGCGTGTCTGAAGATGAGATTGCGCTGTTTCAGTTTGATGCCAAGCGGGTGCTGGAACTCAGCGAGGTGTTACGCACTGGCAGTGTGAAACTGCGTCAGGGGGTGCTGCAGGGCAATCGCGTGCTCACCTGTGATGGACAGAACGTCAGCCCTGATTTTGATCTGCTCTCGCTGAGATGGATAGCAGAACAGCGGCAGCATCGCCCCGATGTCACGCTGCGCGTGGCGTGGTTGGATGCCCCTGCGGGAACGCAACTGCTGCTGGTGGCTGAGGAAGATTTGTGTCAGTGGAAGCCGTTTTTCAGCGAATAGTGAAGACGTTAGACAACCTGTGGCGTATCAATAAAAAAGCCGGATTACTCCGGCTTTTTTGTCTTGGCAGTGCTTACTGATTCTGCTCGCGTGCAATGGCGCGGTAGCCGATATCATTGCGGTGGAAACTGCCGTTCCAGCGGATACCTTTGGCAACCTCATACGCTTTCTGTTGCGCCAGTGCGACAGTGCCACCCAAGGCGGTCACGCACAGTACGCGCCCACCGTTGGTGACGACGTCATCGCCGCGCAGTGCGGTACCAGCCTGAAATACCTTGCTGTCTTCCGCTTCTTCTTGTGGTAAGCCGCTGATGACATCGCCACAAGCGTAGTCACCAGGGTAACCGCCTGCCGCGATCACCACACCTAACGCTGGACGCTCATCCCAGACAGACGTTGTCTGATCCAGTTTGCCTTCACAACCTGCCAGACACATCTCAACCAGATCCGAGCGCAGGCGCATCATGATCGGTTGCGTTTCCGGATCGCCAAAGCGGCAGTTGAATTCGATCACCTTAGGCTGGCCCGCGTCATCGATCATCAACCCGGCATACAGGAAACCGGTATAGGTATTTCCTTCTGCTTTCATGCCACGCACGGTCGGCCAAATCACCTGATCCATCACGCGCTGGTGAATCTCATCGGTCACCACCGGGGCAGGAGAGTAGGCACCCATGCCGCCCGTATTCGGGCCGGTGTCTTTGTCGCCCACACGTTTGTGGTCCTGGCTGGTGGCCATGGGCAATACGTTGTCGCCATCGACCATGACGATAAAGCTGGCCTCTTCCCCTTCCAGAAACTCTTCGATGACGATACGGTGCCCGGCATCGCCAAACGCATTGCCTGCCAGCATATCCTGAACCGCGTTTTCTGCTTCTTCCAGCGTCATGGCAACAATAACGCCTTTGCCTGCTGCCAGACCGTCAGCCTTGATGACGATAGGCGCGCCGTGCTTGCGCACATAGGCCAGCGCAGGTTCAACCTCGGTGAAGTTCTGGTAGAACGCCGTGGGGATCTGCTGACGCGCCAGGAAATCTTTGGTAAAGGCCTTGGAGCCTTCCAACTGTGCAGCAGCCTGCGTCGGGCCAAAAATCGTCAGACCCGCAGCACGGAAAGCATCAACCACGCCAATTACCAGCGGTGCTTCCGGGCCGACGATCGTCAAACCAATTTGTTTTTCCTGCGCGAAAGCAACCAGTGCTGGAATATCGGTCGCGGAGATCGCCACGTTTTGCAGCGCAGGTTCGCGTGCCGTACCCGCATTACCGGGCGCGACATAGACATTCTCTGCCAGCGGCGACTGGGCGGCTTTCCACGCCAGCGCGTGTTCGCGCCCGCCATTACCAATGATTAAAATGTTCATCTGTGTCATATCCTGAATTAGTGGCGGAAATGGCGCATGTCGGTGAAGATCATGGCAATGCCGTGTTCGTTAGCGGCAGTGATAACCTCGTCATCACGAATGGAACCCCCCGGCTGAATCACACAGGTGATGCCAACGGCGGCGGCGGCATCGATACCGTCGCGGAACGGGAAGAAGGCATCAGAAGCCATCACGGAGCCTTCAACCTGCAATCCTTCGTCACCGGCTTTAATTCCCGCGATTTTTGCGGAATAAACGCGGCTCATCTGTCCTGCACCGATGCCGACAGTCATATTATCACGGGCATAGACGATGGCATTGGATTTGACGAACTTCGCGACTTTCCAGCAGAACAGCGCATCGCGCAGTTCGGTTTCTGTCGGTTGGCGCTCTGTGACAACGCGCAGTTGACTCGCATCAACCATGCCCAGATCGCGATCCTGTACCAGCAGACCGCCGTTGACGCGTTTGAAATCCAGCCCGGAGACGCGTTGCTGCCATTGGCCGCAAATGAGGACGCGCACGTTCTGTTTTGCCGCTGTTACTTTCAATGCCGCGGCACTGGCTGAGGGCGCGATGATCACTTCCACAAACTGACGGCTGATGATCGCTTGCGCGGTGGCTTCGTCCAATTCGCGGTTAAACGCGATGATGCCGCCAAACGCAGAGGTGGGGTCGGTTTTGTAGGCGCGCTCGTAGGCCGCCAGAATCGACTCGCCAATAGCAACGCCACAGGGGTTGGCATGTTTCACGATAACGCAGGCCGGCTCAGCGAACTCTTTTACGCACTCCAGCGCCGCATCGGTATCGGCAATATTGTTGTAAGACAGCGCTTTGCCCTGCAACTGCTCTGCTGTCGCAACGGAGGCCTCTTTCAGCGCCTCTTCAATATAGAAGGCGGCTTGCTGATGGCTGTTCTCGCCGTAACGCATGTCCTGCTTCTTGATAAAGTTCAGGTTCAGCGTGCGCGGGAAGTGGCCAGCCGGCTTATCAGTCTCTCCATGATAAGGAGGAACCATCGTGCCAAAGTAGTTGGCGATCATGCTGTCGTAGGCCGCGGTGTGTTCAAACGCTTTAATCGCCAGATTGAAGCGGGTTTCCAACGTCAGCGAACGCGCATTGGCATCCAGTTCGTTAATGATGTCGGTGTAGTCACTGCTTTTTACCACGATAGCCACATCTTTATGGTTCTTGGCGGCGGAACGCACCATGGTTGGGCCGCCAATATCGATATTTTCGACGGCATCTGCCAGTGAGCAATCGGGGCGAGCTACCGTTTGTGCGAAGGGATACAGGTTTACCACCACCATATCGATGGGGCTGATGTCATGTTCTGCCATGATGGCGTCATCCGTGCCGCGACGACCCAGGATCCCGCCGTGTACTTTCGGGTGCAGGGTTTTAACGCGACCATCCATCATCTCTGGGAAGCCCGTATAGTCGGACACTTCAGTAACGGGCAAGCCGGCATCAGCCAGCAGGCGGGCAGTACCGCCAGTGGAAAGCAGCTCCACGCCACGTTGAGAAAGCGCCTGAGCAAATTCGACAATACCGGCTTTGTCAGAAACGCTGAGTAAAGCGCGGCGGATAGGACGAGGTTGTGACATGGTGATGTATCCCTTGGCTTTGGATAGGCATAAAAGAACAGTATATGAATGAAGTTTTGCTGTTTTTATCCTTTATCTGGATAAAACCGCATTCCTATTCTGTTCTGGTGCGGTAATTTTGCGCGGGAGAATTGTAGCGAAAACGTTTGCGTGATGCTCGTCTAATTTTAGGGAGAATCTCATTTGTGGATAACATTGTGCAAAAGTGGGTATAAAGTGGGGTTTTGCTGTGGAATTCAGCAAACAGTCAATTTTATTCAAAATACCTATTGCAGCCTGCGCGGAAATCCCTATACTGCGCCTCCACTGACACGGCAACAGCGACACGCGGTTGTGGTAACAGTAAGAAGTAAAACAGAAAAGCCGAACGCGA
>NZ_JAGFPF010000460.1:0-1364 GCF_025962695.1 Candidatus Symbiopectobacterium sp. NZEC135
AACTGTGGGCGAATCTGTTGGATATCCCGAATAATCTGTTGCGACGCCTCGGGGCTATTGCTGGCGACCAATTTATCCAGCAACTGACCGCCGCGTTTGCGCAGATCGCCCAGCATCTCCAGCGTGCTTTTCACTTGAGCCGGATCGGTAACCAGCAGCAGTCGCTGGTAGGCAACCAGCGTGCTGTTCACCACATCGATAAGATCGGTGGTTGTCACCGTATCAGGATAAACCCGCGTGACAATCAGCTTCGCATCTTCATGAAACAACGATAGTTTCGAGATTGAGAACGCATTGACCACAAACAGCATCAGTACCAGAAAAGCAAATCCACTGCCGAGACGATAACCGATGCGCCAGTTAGCGATATTCATTCTTCACTCCTTCCCATATTGCGTATCACAGCCAGGTTATTCTTCCATTGTTAAATCCCATCAGAATGAGTGATGATCTGTTGCTGGCGAAGCCTGTCTCGCGTTAACACTAAGCAATATAAATGGCTGTTTTGTCGATGTTAGGGAAATAGCATCCCCTCACCCATTATTCAGTGCTATCATCGAAAAAATAAAATCTGACGCTAAGAATTGCGGCTTAATGTTACCCAGCAATCGCCGTCATAATACGTTGCTGATGTTGTTGTCTGCTTCGTTTCGCCCCAGATTACCCCTGATGTCTCTAGGTTTATCGGCAGTAAGCATATCATCTTTACACCATTGATCGTTTTAATCACTTAAAAATTAACAAATAAAAGTCAAAACCTATCAATATGAGTGGATCGATCGACAGAATCATGCAATAAGTAAAAGATACCTCTGCGGCTATTTTTTAATAGGATAAGTGGCGCGTCATACACAGAGAAAATAGAAAATAATTCTCGTGTGATTCTGTTCGAAAGGATATTTATTGCTGAGAGGAATAGCGTGAAATAAGCGCATGACAGCGAAGGCGGTGCTTATCGAAATAAAAAGTAAACGTGGCCCCCTTTATAATCACGACGCCCGGCGCAACACCGGGCGTCGTGAACAGCACTACTTGCGTGCCAATATCGGCTTGAGGAAACGGGCAGTGTGCGACGCTTCGCAATTGGCTACCGTCTCCGGGGTGCCGGACACCAGTATTTGACCGCCACCGCTGCCCCCTTCCGGCCCCAGGTCCACAATCCAGTCTGCGGTTTTAATCACATCCAGATTGTGCTCAATCACCACAATGGTGTTGCCCTGATCGCGCAGCTGGTGCAACACGTCCAGCAGTTGCTGAATATCGGCAAAATGCAGGCCGGTGGTCGGCTCGTCAAGAATATACAGGGTCTGACCCGTTCCCCGCTTGGACAACTCGCGGGAGAGTTTCACACGTTGTGCTTCACC
>NZ_JAGFPF010000461.1:0-1360 GCF_025962695.1 Candidatus Symbiopectobacterium sp. NZEC135
TTCTCAAACGGTAATGCCATCACGCTAATTAAGGTGATGGCAACCACATAAAAACACCAAGCATTGTCAAATGTGACAAGCATCATATTAAACGACGTGGTTTATTTGAAAATCAATTCATGCGTTCACCCGGCGTATTGATTTATTTATCCGGTGCATCCCCGAACTCGCATAAATTTGCGATTCGAACAGAATGCGAACTGCACGCCAATGGCTGTTGAACACCCTTCTGAACTGATGAGGTTGCTATGGGAAACACAACGATACAAACGCAGAGCTTCCGGGCTGTGGATACAGGACAAACAAAGCGTTACATCATTCCATTCGCGCTGCTCTGCTCTTTGTTTTTTCTTTGGGCGGTCGCCAATAATTTGAATGACATTCTATTACCGCAATTTCAGCAGGCCTTTACCCTGACAAATTTTCAGGCTGGGTTGATCCAATCCGCTTTCTATTTTGGTTATTTTATCATTCCCATTCCCGCAGGAATTCTGATGAAAAAACTCAGCTATAAAGCAGGGATTATTACCGGGCTATTTTTGTACGCGATTGGCGCCGCCTTATTCTGGCCTGCCGCCGAGATGATGAATTACGCGTTATTCTTGATTGGGCTGTTTATTATTGCTGCCGGACTCGGTTGTCTTGAAACCGCAGCCAATCCTTTTGTAACGGTATTAGGACCAGAAAGCGGTGGGCATTTCCGTCTCAATTTAGCGCAAACCTTCAACTCCTTTGGCGCTATTATTGCGGTGGTCTTTGGGCAAAGTCTTATTTTATCCAATGTGCCACACCAACCGCAGGAGGTGCTTGATAATATGGCACCAGAACAACTCAGTGCCTATAAACACAGTCTGGTGTTATCGGTACAAACGCCTTATCTGATTATTGTTGCAGTGGTACTCATCGTTGCACTGCTGATCGTGTTTGCCAAATTCCCTACGCTGCAAAGTGAGGAGCACCCTGATAGCGCGCAAGGATCGTTCAGTGCATCGTTTACTCGTCTGGTTCGCATCCGTCACTGGCGCTGGGCCGTGCTAGCGCAGTTTTGCTACGTCGGCGCACAAACCGCCTGCTGGAGCTATCTGATTCGCTACGCCATCGAAGAGATCCCCGGCATGACGCCCGGTTTCGCCGCCAACTATCTGACGGGCACCATGGTGTGTTTCTTTATTGGCCGCTTCACCGGCACCTGGCTCATCAGCCGTTTTGCACCACATAAAGTACTGGCGGCCTATGCCCTGCTCGCCATGATGCTGTGCCTCCTCTCGGCAGTCAGCGGTGGGCATCTCGGGCTGTTGGCCCTGACCCTGTGCAGTGCGTTTATGTCGATTCAATATCCAACCATTTTTTCATTGGGTAT
>NZ_JAGFPF010000462.1:0-1359 GCF_025962695.1 Candidatus Symbiopectobacterium sp. NZEC135
GTGTCTGACAGCGTACTGGTGATGAATAAAGGTCACATCATGCAGATGGGATCGCCACAAGCGCTGTACCGTCAGCCCGCGTCACGTTTTATGGCAAGTTTTATGGGCGAGGCGAATATTTTCCCGGCACAACGACAGGCCGACAGCGTAGAGATTTTCGGCTATCGCATTCCCAAACCGGTACATTTTGGTGCGGAAAACGGGGAATGCACCGTGGGCATACGCCCCGAAGCCATTACGCTTGATACGCAGGGCGATGAGAGCCAGCGCTGCTCGGTGCACCATGTGGCTTACATGGGTTCACAGTATGAAGTAAGTGTACTCTGGCACGGGCAATCGCTGCTGTTACAAGTGAATGCCACCCAGCTACAACCCAATGTGGGTGACGATCTCTACTTGCAGATTCACCCTTACGGCATGTTTATTCTCAACCAAGGCTAACACTTGCCTCCCCCTTCAGGGAGCCCATTCGGGGCTCCCTTTTTTTCATCCTTTGCTTTCAAAACAATTTCCGATCGATTTACAGGGGATTGATATACTTAAAAAGCGCGTAGACGTATTTATTACACGATGCGTTTCAGGGTGCGCTGGCTGCCACGACAGGCAGAAACATATCTACGTGGTACCAAGGAGTAGTGACGTGAGTCCACAGCATCAACGCGCGCAACAACGGGGCCGCTGGCTGATTCTCTGCGCCGGGGTATTCCAATTGCTATTGGTACTGCTTTTTACCTTTGTAGAATCACGACAAATCGTGAAACGCGATCTGCAATCCACGGCAAATTTGGCGCTCGATCAGGCGGAAAGCATCACCACCCGCGCCTGGTCACTGCTGGAGGCCCTGCAACCGCTGCAAGGAAAACTGTGTGAAGATATCAGAGACGATCTCCAACGGCTCAGCGCGCAGTTCGCTTACTTTCGCGCCATCGGCCTGACCTATGACAAGAGCATTTACTGCTCCTCGCTGTTTGCCCACAACGCCCTGGAAATCAGCGATGTGATCATGATGCCGCTACCGGAGAAACTGCCTCCTGCCTGGAGCCTCTCCGTTGATCAGATCAAAGATGCCGACATCAGCCCGACGCTCATTTTTATTCGTACGCCAGACGACGGATGGGGCGCTTTTGGTCTGGTTGATGCGCAATATCTGGTGACGTTAATGAATGCCGTCAACAAGCTGCGCGGCTTTCAACTGAACATCCGGGTAGGGGATGGTGATTTGATTCATCCCAGTATCACCGCAGCACCGAATCAGCCTGAATGGCTTTCTGGTGCCGAATATCACATCACCTCTGAACGTTTCCCGATTGCGGTCTCCATTACTGCCCCCGCCGCAGAAATGGGCAAAGCCTGGCAGTT
>NZ_JAGFPF010000463.1:0-1358 GCF_025962695.1 Candidatus Symbiopectobacterium sp. NZEC135
GCTATCTGGAGCGCGGCTATGTCACCTCACAGGCGTGGTTACCGGAACAGGATGTCTCCACGGGCGTCTTGCGCATTGCCATAACAGAAGGCCGAATCGAGTCCATCACTCAGCAGGGAAAAACACCGCACTCACTTGCCATGGTCTTTCCCGGCAATCAGGGACGCCTTTTAAACCTGCGCGATCTCGAGCAAGGGTTAGAGCAGCTCAACCGACTGACATCCCAACCGGTGACGCTCGGTATCCAACCCGGTCATCAATCAGGCTACTCGCGGATACTGATTGTGAGTAAGCGCAAAGCGTTTCCCGCCAGCGTGAGTTTCAGTGCAGATAACAGCGGACAAAAAAATACCGGCGTTGCCCAGATGAGCAGCTCCGCCACGCTGGATAACCCGTTCCAGCTTGCCGAACGCTGGAATCTCTCAGCTACCCGCAATGCGACATTTCAGAGAGACAGGCGTAATCGTAGTCTTTCAGGCGGCGTCACATTACCTTATGGCTATTGGCTATTTAGCTATCAACACCACTGGAATGATTTTCATCAGCCCATTCCCGGTAGCCGCTGGCGCTATCAGGGGATGTCACAGTCACAGCGCTTTGGCATTAACCGCACGTTGTTTCGTGATGGTAACCAGAAACTATCATTCGATGTGGCGCTCACACGCCGACGCACAGAGAACCGCCTCGCCGACCGTGTGTTGACCAATAGCAGCACGACGGTAAACAGTATAGCTCTCAGTCCGCATTACAGCCGCCGGATAGGCAAGGGATTTTCCACCCTTAATCCCACCGTGAGCTGGGGGCTGCGCGGCTTGGGCGCCACAAAAGATCGACCGCATGCACCAGATGCCCCGCGCAGCCAGTTCCTTAAATACAGCATCAGCGCCAGCTATCTCTTTCCCCTCGCCCCTTCGCTCTATTACCTCACCAGCGCCTATGCCCAAACCTCGCAACACAATCTTCACACCAACGAGCAGATTGCAGTTGGCGGCCATTACTCGGTGCGCGGGTTTAAAGAGCAATCACTCAGCGGCGTGCAGGGGGCTTACTGGCGCAACGAGATCAACTGGCAACCGGGCATCTTCTCCGCACTGGGCGATATAACGCTGATTGCCGCGCTTGACGGTGGCTGGGTAAAAAAACAGCGTGGCCGCACCGAGGGTGGCAGCATCGTCGGTGCCGCATTAGGTCTGACGCTCAATGCACGACATTTCGCTCACAGCATCACGCTCGGAAAACCTCTCATCCACCCCGATACGCTGGCCCCCGATCGCTGGGCACTTTACTGGCAAACCACACTCGCTTTCTAGTTTCAACAGGTTACGTCAACCCGACACAACATGGACAACACTGAAAGG
>NZ_JAGFPF010000464.1:0-1356 GCF_025962695.1 Candidatus Symbiopectobacterium sp. NZEC135
GTCGACAGAATGTAGAAGTAAGCGATTCTATTCTTGAAATTCTTAGTTTCTCTAACTGCGGTATGAATATCCTTTGGTTTAAGTCTACTACCATAACCTTGATCCCTACCTTTGCACTGAACTGCGATTACATCTCCATTTGGAAGAATGCCAAGCGCATCTACGCCGTTCTGCCGCTGCCCGCTACGGCCATAGGCCTGAAACTTGCAACCATAGATTTCGCTCATCAAAGTGATGCAAAGTCTCTCAAAATTTTGCCAATCAGCAGGAATGGGATAGCTTGCGGAGTTTGGGGCCGTCATTCGTAAACCTTATTTATTCCATATTCACTTAAGTGATTGTCCATAATCTGACTAACAAGGGGTTGTTAACTCCTATGACCTTTAGTCAGTAACGGAGTGAAAACATTATGCATCAAAAAGGGGATGTCGGTAGGATTTATAACAGGTTTAGCTCGGAACGCTTATCGATTTTCATTTTGTCACCCATCCGCAGTGTGAGCAATGAACTCGTTAAAAAAGCTCTCAAGAACTTTGACACATAAGAACAATCATTCAATAAATACAGATATCGATAAACATTAAGCTATCAAGGTTGGCTCTGCCTAGTAGGGCCATAAATGCTCAGTTACGCGCCTGGCCACTTCCTGAGACCTGCTCCCCGATGGTTAATATACCGCGATGTAAGCAATGTCCGGTCCTCGCTCATTTCGGACTGTCAGGTTTTATCCTGTGAAAACGCAGAACACCGCTAGCCCAAGTCTGAACATTCATAGCCTAGTGTTCTGTGTTCCCGAGCGAAAAAGATGTTTTGTGTCTAACGCTGTATTTTTAGCGCCGAATGCCTTCAATTTTTTTCTGACAAGAAATACATGTGGTCACACCGGGCAAGGTCTGACGTCGTTTGTCTGGAATGGGGTCACCACAGAGTCGACAATGAAATAGTGATGGTGTTACGGCCGGTTGAAAACGGCTTTTTTCAATCATTGCTTCCAACTGCTGCTCATTAAATCCCTGATCGCGATCGATGTCATCCGGCATACACGTTTCTCCTGATTAACGTCTCTTTTTCATAACGTGTGATGAGATGCCAGACAGCAGTAAGGCTCGGAGCGTCGTCAGTACAAGAGAGTTGCTCGGTGATTAGCATCATGGCATCGAGTGCATGGAGAGATTCGATGTTTTCCGTGCGGTGCTTTTGCCAGCGTAGCCAGATATCGATATCGACATTTTCATTCGGATGCGGTGTTCTTCCCTGAGCAACGCGGATACCCAGCAATCGGCGACGGGCGCATGTTTCGTGACAGCTAAGGCCAAAATACTGATTAATGAGCTTAAGCGAACCGCCAAGCGAAAT
>NZ_JAGFPF010000466.1:0-1351 GCF_025962695.1 Candidatus Symbiopectobacterium sp. NZEC135
GTTCCTGTGATATCGCCTTAACCTGATGATTATGCCAAATGTTGGCGCTAAACCCCATAGAATTATCCATTATAGCCCGATAAAGGGCACGGCTAACTGAGGTAGCATCAGGCAACAGCGGCAGCGCCGCCTGTTTTTGCGCAACCTGATAACAAAAAGCGATGATCGACAAAACGCGATTCAGGCAAAAGCAATTTTATATAGGGCAAGAGCGCATAGCGGGCTTCAGCCGGAGGCATAAAATGGCCGCTGGCATTACTCCAAAAAGCCAGCCGCTGTTGAACGAATTTTAGCACCCCGGCGAAATGCACCTTGGTGACATTCACAAACGAAGAGTGCCCCTTGAGGGGGATCCTGCTTATCGGTTCTTCCGGGCAGGCCAGCGCGGCACACTGGATCTTATACGGCGCGTCGACAGGGATAATGAAAACATAATAACCTTCAGTGTGTGAGGCTACGCCTTCGATCGCATTGACCATTCGGTACTCCGCGCCCCACTTTTCCAAGGTAAAAATTTCGCTCGGGCCGTAAGGCAATTGCACCGTTTTGCCTTTGACGATGGGGTGTTGCGACGCCAGTGTGACTTTCAGCCTCAGATGTAAACTCTCTAGCGCGTCTTGTAATGTAGTTCCATCATTGGCCATCACTTGATTTAACCTTGCCCGCACCCCCGCGTTCACGCACCTTGTAGGGACCAGCACCACAGGGACCCGTTTGCGTTTGCGCTGGTGTGTATTGGTCACGCAGAGGACGTTACGTATCAAGCGGTTCAACGGCATCCGCCACGATGTGTGATCGTGACCGATTGTCCATCTGCATGGCACCCCGGAGAGGTTCACAGCCGGACCAACAATGCCAGAGATCATACCGACGTGACCCTGACGTCGGCGTTGCTCGCACTGCAATACAGTGAAAAACGCATTACGGGATAGGTCCCTTGTTCCCCTTTTGGGGGTCATCTTCACTTTGCGTTTCCTGAGGTGAGCGCGTTAATGGACCGCACCAGCGCTGCGCCAGCGTACAAGCCAGCACCACCAATACCCAACTCATCAGAGTCGCCGCGATCAAATCCTGCGGCCAGTGCATGCCCAAGACCAAACGACTGCCCATCACTCCCGACGCCCACACCATCAACACCACCACGGTTTTATAGTGTCGCCGCGCCCACAGCAACCCAACCGCCAGCAACGCCCAGGTTGCCGCAAACAGGGTATGCCCGGACGGGAAGGCAAAGCCCGTTTCAAATTGCCAATGGGCGCGCAGCCATTCAGGTATCTGCGTCTGTGCATTCAACTGTTCAGCCACCAGACGCGCGCGTTCAGGACGGGGCAACGAATAGAAATAGCGTTCG
>NZ_JAGFPF010000465.1:0-1351 GCF_025962695.1 Candidatus Symbiopectobacterium sp. NZEC135
GCGCTGGAACTGCTGGCCGAGCAGGAGATTGTGGTGCGCGGTCGCGGTTACGGCACTTACGTTAACCACCAACTTGAATATCACCTCAAACCGGCAATGGGTTTTTCCCAGCAGGTGGTGGCAACAGGAAAAACGCCGGGCACGCTGTGGATCAGTAAAACGCGAGTCCCTTGCCGGGCGGAAATTGCGGAGCATTTGCAGCTCTCAGCGGGCTGCGACGTCTATCTTCTTAAACGCGTGCGTGATATTGACGGCGAGCCTGTCTCCATTGAAGAGAACTATGTGCCACAGCACTTGATTACCGACGTTGAACAGATCGATATTTCACTCTATGCGTATTTCCGCAGCCAGGGCATTGCGCCGGTTCGAACGCGCAACTGGGTATCGGCGCAATCGGCGTCGCACGAGTTTATCCAGTGTGTGAATACGCCAGCAACGCTCCCCGTGTTGGTGGTGAAATCGCTGGCGTTTGATATCAATCAGCGTCCGCTCGATTACAGCATCAACTATTGCCGTGCCGATATGTATGTCTTCTATTCAGAGGACTAGCGCCTGCCTTAAGGGGACAGACGCCATGATCACATTCGCTTTTGTTCAAACGGCCATGCGGCGCTGACGTAACCGCGCTAACGCAGAACTGTATGCATCGATATCCAGCGCGTTAACCTCATCCAACTGCCGTTTAAAATCCGAATCAATGCTTTCAACACCGTGGATTGCACCACAGATAGCGGTTGCCATGGCGCCGATGGTGTCGGTATCGCCACCCAGATTGGCGCACAGAATGGCACAGCGGTTCGGCTCGGTGTGCGCCAACTCTACCATTGCAATGGCGGCGGGCACGGACTGTATGATCTCCGTCCCGGTGCCAATCAGTTGATAAATCTGCTCCAGCGCGGTGTCGTCATCGGGCGCATTCTGCACGGTATCCAATGCCAATTGCAGACGGGCGGACAAGGCCGGGCTGTAGGTTGTTACGCGTTTTTCCTGCGCGGCTTGTGCCACGGCGGGTAATGCAGTCCGAATCTCCGACCAGCTTTTTTCCGCAATTCCCTGAGATACCGCCCAGGCAATAACGGTCGCGCCAGCTACGGCGATGTCTGATTTGTGCGTTGGACTAGACGCGAGCGCCACTGCATCAATGAAATCGGATAATGGCATGGGCGGAAGCAGACAGCCCAGCGGAGAAATGCGCATCGCCGAGCCATTGGTGATACCGTTGTTTTCCAGTGAATCGATATCCGCACCCTGTTTCAGGGCAAAAAGCGCCGTTTTGGAACTGGGGCCCAGAATATTCTTCTCAAAGGCACCAAACTGTAGCGCCCAGTTGAGGATGTGGTTACCAATAACG
>NZ_JAGFPF010000467.1:0-1349 GCF_025962695.1 Candidatus Symbiopectobacterium sp. NZEC135
GTTTGAACCCTTTCAAACGACCTCATGCGCTTCCGACAATACAAAAGATTCATGAAAAATACAACTTCAAAAATAACACAACCCTACAGATGAAAATAATTAATTAACGCGGTAAATATAAAGCAAAAAAATACCGCACAAGGTTAACGGCAAATAAACCATTCCCGACGTTGATTTTATTCTTTATTGGAATAAAAATTTCTTTTATGGGACACATCCATTATTAAAAAAGAGAAAAATCACCTAGTCACCTGAAAATACTAGAGATTTATAATAGCTTTTACTACAATCCCCGCGATATTGATAGAAACCGGCGTGGCTAAAGGAATAGGTCCCTGGCGCAATAGCGTGTAGCGCTAATTTTGTGATAAACCGACGTTCGGTTTCTGCGTCACTCTTAATGCAGGAAGGAACCTGATGAAATCGAAAACACTGCTTGCTTCACTGATATTCACCACCTTATTGGTGGGTTGCGATCAATCCACACAACAGACAGCTGCCGCTCCTGCGGAAAAACCCAAAACCCCGGTACAACGGCGTGGAGACATTGCCAGCGATTATCGTTATTCGTTACAAACCGATGGCCCTGATATCTGCTTGCGCCGCGTGGTCGAGATATTGGGCAAAGAGACCAAAGTGACGTCGGTTAAATCCTTTTTTGGCACCGGCGAAGCATTGAGCAGTAGCCCTGCCTTTGTGACACCGAAAGGCGTATTGAAAACCTGCTCGGTAGAATACCAGGATCCGCAGGATGGCAAAAAACTGCTCAGCCTCGATATGGATGCTTTTTCCGGCGAATTCAAAGCACCGGTTCCGGTGAAAATCACCGTCACGGGCAATGCCGACAGCTTTAAACTGGATGATTACCTGATCGCGCTCAGCAAGGTTGATGCCGCAGCCATCAAGCCTTTCCTTGACGGTAAAAAAAGCTGGTTAGATACCTATTTCTCCGAACACGCACTTTACTCCGTAACGCTAAATGAACCGGGCCCGTTTAATGACAAGCACGTATTGTCGATCAGAATGGATGGGCTATTAACCAGCAACGGTATCAATAAATATGTCACGGCATCCCTCTCTATGGATGGAAAGCGCGTGATAAAAGACGGCTTTAAAGCAGGAAAATAACACCGTCACAGCAAGGGGTGCTAGCGAAGTTCGGGGTGAAAAATGCGCTTACTCTCGGCGCAGTGCTGACTTTACCCCCCATCAGCGCTATAACTGGACCGTTACCTTTCGGGTGTGCAGCAGCGTTTCAGGCGCTGTTGCACGCTACGTCAACCATCAATGGAGGTTTTTCATGGCCAGTTCTTCGACCTATGTGCCGCCCAACGTATGGCAGCCAGCCC
>NZ_JAGFPF010000468.1:0-1346 GCF_025962695.1 Candidatus Symbiopectobacterium sp. NZEC135
CGCCCGACCACTTTTTACCGCTGCTCTATGTGCTGGGCAGTTGGGATGGCGAAGAACCCATCACGGTGCCTGTCGATGGTATTGTGATGGGAGCCTTGAGTATGTTGTCGGTACAAGTAGGCAGTTAAGTTTGAGCATCGGGCCCGCGTTTATACGCGGGCTTTTTTTTGGCCGATGCATCAAATGCAGTGATTGATTAGCCGGGATGCTAATCGTGGACGGTATTCTCAGCGATAATAAGTTATATGGTGATCAAACCATGGTGGCGTATAGGGTTATAACCTGGTGGCGGGCCAACTTGATGTTTATATTATGAGATTTTAATTAATCACGTAGAAGAAATAAAATGTCAATAAACATAAATGGCTATGAACTTAATTACTCTAGGGTTTCCCATCTATTGAGTGGCAATCGATATGAAGCCACACATATGGGGTTATGGGACAAATTTAAAGACCTGTTTAGAACAGAAAAAAAAGAACACGCCATACAAACCTTATATAACATTCTTTATCAGGATAGAGCCCCTTGTCAGGGAGTTGAAAGCAGTGATGGCGTTGATATTCCTTCTAATCACTGGTACGGCGTCATTTCCGTTTTTGAGAAACTTAAGTCCTACGCGGGCGAAGCACACAAGGATCGCTTTCATAGCGAATTTGATACGGATACTAGAACGATCACTCTCTCAATAGATAATCATATTATTAAAAAAATAAGGATGGATATTATGTTGAGCGATATCGCTATTGATGAACGGTATTTCATTGCTGACTATCAGAATATCCTTCGTTCGACGCATTCCAGAAGTAGCAGTCTGGGGAGCTTAAAAGAGAATAACGAGAGCTTTATTTTTCATGATTTTTACTCTAGGTTTCCGAAACTCCATAACATATTATTGTCATGCAAAATGAATGATTTTGACATGATGGGATCTATTATGTCCGATTTGACCCAAAACAGATTAATGAGCAGTCAGATGGCACTTAATCTTATGGAGATGCAAAAACATCTCACTGAAAAATTATCGTGTGAGCAACCCGTCAGTGCGATTAAGGGAAGACGGCCTCATTCTCTTTAGTACAGGTTAGGGCTTAAATAAGCCCACATACTGTGGGCTTGCCTAACGACTCACACTCTTCGTTTACTGGTGTGAACGCGTTAGCCGTTTTTAAGTGAGTCTACAATATCCTGCGCTGTTTTTTTGTGGCTCTCTGATGCTTTGGCATTGTTCAGCAGGCGGTTTGCCCAAAACGCCGACGCTTTTGCATCCTTCTTCAACGCTTTGCCATCGGCGAGCAGGCTTGCCAGCGCCATTTGCGCGATAGGTAAATTGGCATCGGCCGCTT
>NZ_JAGFPF010000469.1:0-1345 GCF_025962695.1 Candidatus Symbiopectobacterium sp. NZEC135
GCGGCACGGTATACCTGACGACCGCTGATGAAAGCGGCATGATGGTGTCATTTATTCAATCCAACTATATGGGGTTTGGTTCTGGTGTGGTGGTACCGGGATATGGCATCAGCTTGCAAAACCGAGGTGCAGGATTTTCCAGTGACCCAAAATCCGCCAATGTGGTGACGCCCGGTAAACGACCTTTCCACACCATTATCCCCGCGTTTCTCACCAAGGATGGTCAGCCACAAATGAGTTTCGGCGTGATGGGGGGGGATATGCAGCCTCAAGGTCATGTGCAGACGGTGGTCAGAATGCTGGATTTCCATCAGCAACCTCAGGCCGCCTGCGATGCCCCGCGCTGGAAGGTTAACCGGGATTTTACCCTCGATCTGGAAACCCGTTTTGATCCAGCCGTAGCACAGCAATTACAGTCACGAGGCCACACGTTAAAGGCTGTTGACGATCCCTATATGGATTTCGGCGCTGGACAGTTTATCTGGCGTCTATCAAATGACCCAAATCACGGCTATGTTGCTGCCAGCGATAGCCGACGGGACGGTCAGGCACTCGGTTTCTGATATTAATCGCCACCCAGGGAATATTTCACGCATGTCATGCCCTTATATTTTTATAAGGGCATTCAGTTCGGCGAGAACGCCAACGATAAAGTGCACCAGACATTGATCTTGGCGTAGTAGGGGGGGATGTTCGGCTAAGGTTTCAATATTTCGTTCTCGGGTAAAAGCGAGTGTTATCTCCTCAACGATTTTACTGGGTTTTTGCCGACATGATCAGAATGCGATCGACAAGAAACAATGCCTCCTCCACATCATGGGTCACGAACAGCAGAGTGGTCCCCGTCGCAAGCCAGGCGTTATAAAGGCTCAAGTCGGTTATCGCAGTCCAAGATCGTACAAAGGTGAAGCAAACATTGTGACACCCAACAAGCTCCAGCGGCAATTTAACCCGATGGCTCGGTGACAGATATAACGTACATCAGAACGCATGAAGGCTGGTTTTATCGTGCGGTGGTGGTCGACCTGTTTTCCCGTAAAATCGTTGGCTGGTCGATGCGGGCCAGAATGACGAAGGATATCGTGCTGAACGCACGGCTAATGGCGCTGCGGAAGCGTGATACGCAAAAACAGGGGCAATGAGTTTCAATCATTGGGCGTCACGTACTGACTCTTTTCCCGTCTGATGGTAGAGCTATTCAGCCCTGATTCAACGTCAGTGAAGCCTAGACCTGCGCTGGGGCCGAACCCTTTTGCATGTGAATCAGATGAACCGGTTCACCTGGTGGTGAACCTGGGAAAACCAAACCATTCGCCTGCATTCCGAGGAACCGTGACATTTTGCT
>NZ_JAGFPF010000046.1:0-32917 GCF_025962695.1 Candidatus Symbiopectobacterium sp. NZEC135
AGCCTTATCGAGTTTATTGAGGATTCGCTGACAACACGTATCAATCTGATCCTGCAAGATGAGAAAGATACGTTCCAACGCTTGCGGTTGATTTTGTTGCTCATGTTAGGTTTTGCTGAACGCAATCCTGGCTTGACGCGCATCCTGACTGGCCATGCGCTAATGTTCGAACAGGATCGTCTACAAGGACGCATCAACCAGCTGTTTGAGCGTATTGAATCGCAGCTTAAGCAAGTGCTGCGTGAGCACAAACTGCGAGAGGGGAAAGCGCTGGTGCATGACGAGTCACTGCTTGCCAGCCAACTGCTCGCCTTCTGCGAAGGGATGCTGTCACGCTACGTGCGCTCAGAATTCCGCTTCAGGCCTACACAGGAATTTGATATCCGCTGGCCTTTATTGGCTGCACAAATATTCTGATTTTCGTAGCCCACCGGTTACTTGCATTTGAGCCTGCTTTTTCTTTCAAAGAGAATAAGACAAAGCAGGTATTGTTTTGAAAAGAGATACACAACACGATGCTATAGACTTCATCATGCCCTTCTATGAATGCTAAATGCGTAGAATAACTCAGTGAATCCCCTGATAACGTTCTGCCATATCACTCTTTAATATAAATAAAAATCTATATTAATGAGGGCATTCATGAGTAATTCTATTCCAATCGGAAATACGTATTGTAATGTACAACAGTTTTGTGGCCTTGCAATTGGGCGTAAAGAACATGTTCAACAACTAGGCGCCTGGGATACATTTCACGACTTTATCATTGCTCTATTAAATAGACTACCAGTAATTGAATTACAAACAAAAAAAGAAAAATTGCTGTCTTTCTATAAAGAACATGCAGAACACCCCACACCTCAAGATATTTTTGATAACGGATTAAAACCGTTACTCGAATTAATAGACATTAGTAAAAGCGTATGTTTTTCTTTCGAGTTTATAACCGAGGGCAGTGACGAACTCAAACAAAGAATTATCTATGAAGATAAAGGAGAAAAACAAACATCGCCATGGATAATATATGAAAATAATGAAACCAATAGAAATCAGATAGAAGCAATAAAAAGAACATATCTTTCATTAAAAGAACGCCATGAAATTAATTGTGAGGGCGAGATTTATAAACTAGATCAAAACTTTCTTTCCTCATCAAAAAATATAATTTTTTTATGCGAAACATCAGATATTTATGATCAAGAACTTTCTATCGCAGCAACAGATTCACTCTTGAAGAATTTAATAGAGCAAAAAGAAAAGACAAAAAAAATCTTTTTAGAAGACATTAACAATATGATTAACATTCATACCTCATACTTAAATAAAAAAGAATCAAGTAATAAAAAACAACTCGTTGATCTTGATAAATCCGTAGTTGACAGCCTATTAAAATTATCTCCCTTAGAATTCGTAACAGGGAATGACCTACTGTCCCGCCCAATAGATGAGGTTAATCTAATCAACAATTCCGCTCAACTCTTTCTTGATCTTCAAAGTAATACAAAAGACAAAAACATAGAAAAAAAAATAAATAATCATTTAAAGCACTTCTTTGACATTAAAGCTAAAAGTGTATTCTTTCATAACTTGAAGAAAGAAATTCATATATTAATCAAAAAAGAAATATTACAAGAACTTGATATTTTTCCCCTAAAAAACAATACCGTCATAGGAAAAAAATACAATGAAATTGAAAGGACGTTTTCGGATTGCGTGGGTACGATAATGAAAAATCTTATCCATGAAATAGACAAACTCAACGAATTACAAACGGATAACAATAAAACATTACAGATCAATATCACGCTTGATAACGTTACATTAGAAAAACAGATCACACTGTATACTCAACTGACTGACATCGTGAAGCTAATAATGGCGGCTAATGACCTCATATTAAAATCACAAGAACCTCATAATGTGGAAATCAACAATGAGCATGTCATGAAATTCTTTGCTGGATTAAATACCATAATTAGCGATACACAAGAACTGCTCCCGTTATTGAAATTGCATTCGTGCAAGACAAGTTAAGGAGTATTTCATGAAGATTTGCTCAAAGAGAACAGATAATAACGCACATAATAAACACATGCGTTATTTCCACAATGTTCCTCTATCCCCGTTCGGTATCAGATTTCAACGGGGTTGTTTGCAACCCTCTAGATCCGGGCATCAATGCTACGCTGAAATACCGTACCGATCGCGGTAAGCCTTCACCGCGTCCAAATGCACGGCCATCTCGGGTTTTTCCGCCAAAAAGCTGATCAGATCTTGCAGCGCAATGATGGAAATCACCTGACACTGATAATCGCGTTCTACTTCCTGAATGGCAGAAATAGCGCCTGTACCGCGCTCTTGGCGATCCAGTGCAATCAACACCCCGGCGAGCGCCGCGCCATTTGCCGCAATAATGCCCATGGATTCACGAATGGCAGTACCTGCGGTAATTACGTCATCGACCAGCATGATGCGGCCTTGCAACGCACTGCCAACCAGATTGCCGCCTTCCCCGTGATCTTTGGCTTCTTTACGGTTAAAGCAATAAGGTACATCGGTGTCATGGTGTTCAGCCAACGCGACCGCCGTGGTCGTGGCGATCGGAATGCCTTTGTAGGCGGGACCGAACAGCACATCAAAAGTAATACCGGCATCCACCAACGCTTCAGCATAAAAACGGCCCAAAAGTGCCAGGTCGCGCCCGGTATTGAATAGCCCGGCATTAAAGAAATAGGGGCTGACACGCCCGGATTTCAATGTGAATTCGCCGAATTTTAATACCTGCTTGCTAAGCGCGAATTCAATAAATTGGCGCTGATAGGCTTTCATTACTGCATCTCCTCGTATCACGGTGAGTATGGTTATGGCTGGAACACCAGCCATAAAAAAAGCGACGCCGAGGTCGCTTTGCAAAAATGGATAACGCCGCTGCCAGGCAACGGCTGATGAAATGACAGGCGGTTTATGCCAGTCATCTTTACTTAAGGTCCGCGACCGGCGCTTGCGTCAACGCCGCTTTCTGCGCCTCGACGATAGTGTCAATGCCACCACGTGCCAGAGCGAGCAGCGCCAACAGCTCTTCGTGACTGAACGGCTCGCCTTCGGCGGTGCCTTGCACCTCAATCATGCGGCCATCTTCGGTCATGACCACGTTCATGTCCGTTTCCGCCGCGGAGTCTTCTACATATTCGAGGTCGCACACGGCCTCACCGGCAACGATCCCCACGGAAACCGCCGCTACCATGCCTTTGAGCGGGCTGGCTTTGAGCTGGCCTTTTTCCACCATGCGATTGAACGCATCCGCCAATGCTACACAAGCGCCGGTAATAGAAGCCGTGCGCGTGCCGCCATCCGCTTGCAACACATCGCAATCCAGCGTAATGGTGTATTCACCGAGCTTTTCCAGATCAACGGCAGCACGCAGAGAACGTGCGATAAGGCGCTGGATTTCCAGCGTTCTGCCACCTTGTTTTCCTTTAGCGGCTTCACGCGCGTTGCGGCTATGGGTTGCACGCGGCAGCATGCCGTATTCAGCGGTCACCCAGCCTTTCCCCTGCCCTTTCAGAAAGCGCGGCACGCCTTCTTCGACCGTCGCGTTACACAGCACTTTCGTGTCGCCAAACGCCACTAACACGGAACCTTCCGCATGCTTGGTATAGCCACGCATTAGCGTGATGGGACGCACCTGTTGTGCACTTCGGCCTGACGGACGCATGAGATTCTCCGGGTTATGCGCTGTTGATTGGCGCGCATTATACGGCCTTCGGACAACAATTCCTACTTTAGCTACCGTGCGTTTCGCGATATCAGCAAGGGAGAGGTTGACGTCTGCATCAGGGTATAGCCTGAGGTTATACCCTCCCGACAAACAAGTATTCGTCAGTCATTCCTCTGCATGAAATAGTTTTGATTATTCATTCACCAGAGGGATACACGAGATGCGCCAGATGCAGGTTGAGACCGTCAAACTCTCTCTGGCACGCCCGTGCAAGCGTGCGCAGGAACTGCGCAATGCCGTAAGCGTAGTCAGAATTACCGTTGAAGAACAGGGATTTATCGGTTTAGGCGAATGCACGCCCGCGTTTGAATATCAAGAGTCTGCCGCCAGTGTTTGCCGCCAACTTGACGCTGTGCGTGGTGCGGTTACGCGCGGCGCATCAAGGGATGAAATCCAAACGCTACTCCCTCCTGGTGCGGCACGTAACGCACTCGATTGCGCACTGTGGCGCTTAAATGCCGCCTTGCATAAACAAACCGTATGGCAGCAGGTGGGAATACAACCGCCCGCCTCGTTGATCACTACGGAAACGCTGAGCATTGCGTCATTGGAAAACACGGTGGCGGCGACCCGCGATGCGATATCACGCGGCGCGCAGGTGATAAAGCTCAAGCTGGATCGCAGCGACATCGTTGAGAAAATCGCCGCAGTGCGCGACGCAGCGCCACGGGCCACGCTGATGGTCGATGCCACGGAAAGCTGGGCTGGGCTCGATTTACTCAGCCTGTGTCACGCACTGCTGCCTTATAACATCGCACTGATTGAGCAACCGTTACCGGCAGGCAAAGATCACGAGTTGCTGCGTTTTTCGCACCCGATTCCCCTTTGTGCCGATGAAAGCTGCCGCCACGCTGGCGATATTCCCGGTATCCGCCGCCGTTACGAGATGATCAACATCAAGTTGGATAAATGTGGCGGATTGACAGAAGCACTGGCAATGGTGCGTGAAGCGCGGCTACACGGGCTAAAACTGATGGTCGGTTGCCTGGTTGGCTCGTCACTGGCGATGGAAGCCGCACTACCGGTCGCTGCCGCCGCCGACTATGTCGATCTGGATGGCCCACTCTGGCTGGCCGCCGACAGTTCACCCTATCTGACTTATCACCACGGACGCATCTGGCTATGACACAGCAAGAGTCCACACTGTTAACCGGAGTCCACATGACGCAACTCGCACAGGCCGCCCCGCACCCGGCATCGGTCCCCCCACAAACCGCCATGCCGGTGCTGGAGATCGATGACCTGAGCGTCAGCTTCAGCGGCAGATCGGGCAAGCATGTCGCCCTGAAAAGCGTCTCATTTTCCGTCAACAAGGGGGAAATCGTCGCTATTGTCGGTGAAAGCGGCTCGGGAAAATCCGTTACGTCGTTAACCGCGATGGGCCTGCTGGCCAACTCGGCGGCCATTGAGCGCGGCAGCATCCATTTCCATTCCCGCCACGGACAGCGCCACGACCTGCTGAATATGAAAGAAGACGATCGCCGTCAACTGCGCGGGCGCGATATGGCGATGATCTTTCAGGAACCGATGACCTCACTTAACCCGGTGTTGAAAGTGGGCGATCAGTTGACGGAAGCGCTGCGCGACCACCAGATTTGTGATGCCGCCACGGCGAATAAAAAAGCGCGCGAGTTACTGCGCAAAGTGCGTATCGCCGATGTAGATCGCGTGATGGAAAGCTACCCAGCCTCGCTCTCCGGTGGCATGCGTCAACGCGTGATGATCGCGCAGGCGCTAGTGTGTGAACCACAGTTGCTAATTGCTGATGAACCCACCACAGCGCTGGATGTCACCGTGCAAGCGCGCATTCTGCACATCCTGCGAGATCTCCAGCAGCAAAGTGATACTGCCGTGCTGTTTATTACCCACGACATGGGCGTAGTGGCCGAAATCGCCGATCGCGTCGTGGTGATGTACCGGGGTGAAGTGGTGGAGCAAGGTACGGTTGAGCAAATTTTCGCGCATCCGGAACACCCATACACTCAAGCCTTGTTGGCTGCAGTACCGAAGCTGGGCGATATGCGCGACAGCGCCTGGCCGCGTCGCTTTCCGCTGATGGGACAACAACAGTCCAGCGATAACGAACAGAAAACCGCACGCTATGATGCCGATCCGCTGCTGGATATCCGTGGCTTACGCGTCTACTACCCAATCCGCAGCGGCATTTTCTCCGCCGTCACGCACCGCGTACACGCGGTCGAGCAGATCGATTTTTGCGTGTGGCCTGGCGAAACCCTGGCGATTGTCGGGGAGAGCGGTTGCGGAAAATCTACTACCGGGCGTGCGCTGCTGCGCCTGATTGAAAGCGACTCGGAAAGCATTCTGTTTCAGGGCAATGAGATCTCCCAGATGGACGATCGCGCTTTTTTACCGTTGCGCCGCGAAATTCAAATGGTTTTCCAAGACCCGTATGCGTCATTGAACCCGCGCTTAACCGTCGGTTTCACCATTGCCGAACCGCTGCTGCTGCACGGACTGGCCCGATCGCTGGAGGACGCAACGCCCCGCGTGCAGGAACTGCTGAAAAGCGTTGGGTTGCCTCCCGAACACGCCCGCCGCTATCCGCACGAGTTTTCCGGAGGCCAGCGCCAACGTATCGCCATCGCCCGTGCCATGGCGCTGCAACCGCAGGTGATTATTGCTGACGAAGCCGTCTCAGCATTGGATGTCTCAATCCAGGCTCAGGTGGTGAATCTGATGATGGATCTGCAACAAAAAACCGGCGTGTCATGGATTTTCATTTCTCACGATATGGCCGTCGTGGAGCGCATTGCCAACCGCGTTGCCGTGATGTATCTCGGCCAGATTGTGGAAATCGGCCCGCGTCAGGCGGTGTTCAACAACCCTCAGCACCCCTATACGCAACGATTGCTGGCCTCGGTGCCCATTGCAGACCCTCAGCAACGCAGCGTGCGCCAGTTTGATGACAGCGAGATCCCCTCCCCGCTGCGCAAAGCGGGCGAAGAGGTCAACAAAATGACCTATCGGCAAGTCGGCCCGCACCACTGGGTCGCCAACGACAGTCATTAATGAAAACGCAGTCATGAACAACAAATACAACCCATTTACAACCGGGAGACACAACATGAAGCCACTACGACATCGTTCCGCGCTGGCCCTCGGGCTTTCACTCTGTCTGGCCGCTGCGGCTCAGGCACAAGATCTGCGCATCTCTATCTATGCCGATATTACCGGGCTTGACCCACACGACACCTCAGATACCCTGAGCTACTCCATCCAGAGCGGTATCTTTGAGCGCCTGTTCCAATTTGATAATCAAATGAAATTGGTACCGCGTCTGGCAACCGGATACACCAGCAATGACGATGCGACCGAGTTCGTGGTCACGCTGCGCGAAGGCATCACCTTCCAAGACGGCGCGCCCTTTAATGCTGAAGCGGTCAAAGCCAACCTGGATCGCCTGGCCGATCAGAGCAAAGGCTTAAAACGTAATAGCCTGTTCAATATGGTGAAAACCGTCACCGTGCTGTCTCCGACGCAGGTGAAGATTGAACTGAATAAATCATTCGGTGCTTTCGTCAACACACTGGCACACCCATCTGCCGTGATGCACAGCCCGGAAGCACTGAAGAAATACCCGGATGAAGCACAACTGCGCGTCCACCCGGTCGGCACCGGTCCGTTCAAATTCACCGAATGGCAGCAGGGCAAAGACGTCAAGCTGGTCAAGAATGACAGCTACTGGCAGAAAGGCTGGCCAAAAGTGGATAGCGTGACCTTCTACCCGACACCGGAAGACTCCACGCGCGTAGCAGCCCTGAAATCCAGTCAGGTTGACGCGATTTATCCACTGCCGTCCGACCTGCTGGGCACCGTGCAAAGCGACAGCAAGCTGGCCGTCCAACGTGACCCCGGTATTTACCAATTCTGGTTGGCGATGAATAACCTGCGCCCGCCCATGAATGACATCCGCGTGCGTCAGGCTCTCAACTACGCCATCAACCGCGATATATGGCTGAAAGTCGGCTTTGCAGGCATGGGTACACCGGCAACGTCAGCAATGGCACCGGGCGTTCAGTTCTTCCAGGCACAAACCACCCCGAGCTATAACTACGATCCGGCCAAAGCCAAAGCGCTGTTAAAAGAAGCGGGTTACCCGGATGGCATCAGCCTCAAGCTGTGGACCACCAACCGTACCGATTACATCCGTAGCGCACAGTTCTTCAAGCAGCAGTTGGAACTGGTGGGCATCAAGATCACCGTGACACCGATGGATTCCGGGATGCGTAACGCCAAACTGTTCGGCGTGAAAGACCCGAAAGAGGCGGAATTCGATCTGTTCTACAACGGCTGGTCGCCCTCTACCGGTGATGCCGACTGGGCGCTGCGTCCGCTGTATGCCACCGAATCCTGGGTGCCTGCGGCTTATAACGTGGCCTACTACAGCAGTGCTGCCGCCGATAAAGCCATTATGGCTGGCTTGGCGACCGCCGATCTTGGCAAGCGCGCCGCTGCCTACGCCGAAGCACAGAAAGTGATTTGGGGTGATGCACCCGTCGTGTTCCTGGGTACGCCGGACAATCTGGTCGGTAAAGCGAAAAATCTCTCTGGCGTTTACATGCTGGCAGACGGCTCGTTGATCTTCGATCAGGCTGAATTTAAGTAATCGCACGGGGAGAACGCCATGTTTGCTTATATCGTCCGACGTTTGCTGGAAATGATCCCGGTGCTACTGGTGGTCTCCCTGTTAGTGTTCGGTTTTATCAAGCTGTTACCCGGCGATCCAGCGCGGATTTATGCCGGGCCGGATGCCCCGATTGCCGCCGTGGAGGCCGCTCGCCAACTGTTAGGGCTCAACGATCCGTTGCCACAGCAGTATGTTCGTTGGCTGGGTGGCTTGCTGCGTGGCGATCTGGGTATCACCTATCGCACGCAGCAACCGGTGATGGATGTGATCGCCAAAAGCTTTATGCCAACCATGTGGCTGGCGCTGGCAGGCTTCGCCTGGTCAGTGGTACTCGGCCTGTTGATTGGCGTGGTATCGGGCTTAAAACGCGGAAAGTGGCAGGATTGGACGCTGATGAGCGCCGCAGTCGGCGGTATCTCGATGCCGCCTTTCTGGCTCGGATTGCTGCTGATCCAGTTTGTTGCGATGCCGTTCGGGGTGTTTTCCGTCAGCGGTTTTAACCAGCCGAGCGATATTGTGTTACCCGCTCTGACGCTGGGTGCGTCCGTCGCCGCCGTAATGGCACGCTTCACCCGATCCGCCTTCCTTGAAGTGGCACAGGAAGATTATGTACGCACCGCGCGCTCCAAAGGATTACGCCAACGGCTGATCACCTGGAAGCACATCATGCGCAATGCGCTGATCCCCATTATCACCATGCTCGGCTTGCAATTTGGTTTTCTGCTGGGCGGATCGATTGTGGTGGAAAGCGTCTTCAGTTGGCCCGGTTTGGGCTGGCTGCTGATTGAATCGATCAAAACGCAGGACCAGCCAGTGATTCAGGCGCTGGTCATGCTGTTTGTGTTCGAATTTATTGTTATCAACCTGCTGGTCGACCTGCTCTACGCCGTGGTTAACCCAGCCATTCGTTTACGCTAGGAGCGATCATGAGCCACGCTACAGATCCTACGATGACCGCCGCCGCGCAGGATAACGCCACCATCCGCTCACCGATGCGTGATTTTTGGCAGGCTTTTATCCAAAACCCGCTAGCGCTGGTGTCCGGCGGATTTATTCTGCTCTTGGTGCTGGTCGCGGCCTTCGCCCCTTGGCTAGCCCCTTTTAACCCGATGGACCCGGATTGGATGGCACTGTCCGCACCGCCTTCCGCCAGCCACTGGATGGGCACCGACGATCTGGGACGCGATGTGATGAGTCGTATTATCTACGGCTCGCGCATCTCCTTATATATTGGCCTGTTTTCCGTCACGCTCGGTATGGTGGTCGGTATTGTATTGGGTCTGCTGGCCGGATTTTATGGCCGCTGGATTGATATGCTGATCATGCGCAGCGCCGATGTGCTGTTCGCCTTCCCCGGTATGCTGTTGGCTATCGCGGTGGTCGCCATTCTCGGCCCGGGCTTGAATAACGTGATTATCGCCGTCGCAGTGTTCAGCGTGCCGGTGTTCGCCCGTATTGTGCGCGCTTCTGCTTTAACCCTGAAACAAGCCGCCTACGTGGAAGCGGTGCGCAGCGCCGGTGCGCCGGATCGCATCTTGCTGATCCGCCATATTCTGCCTGCCACGTTGCCGAACGTGATCGTCTATTTCACCATGCGTATTGGCACCAGTATTCTCACGGCGGCCAGCTTGAGTTTTATCGGTCTTGGCCCTGAGCCGGACGTGCCGGAGTGGGGTAATATCCTCGCGATGAGCCGCAGCATGATGATGGCCGGTCAATGGCACGTCAGCGTCTTCCCCGGTCTGGCGATTTTCTTCACCGTGCTGTCATTCAATTTGTTAGGCGACGCCTTGCGCGATACGCTGGATCCGAAACTGAAGAATGCATGAGAATCCTATGATGGCTTTTCAACAGGCGCAGCTGCACGCCTTATTGCAGCGCTGGTGTGACCACCAGCAAGTCGGCGTGCCACGCATGCCCAGTGGTCCAGACAACAGCCTGTGCGATGTGCCCGGTGTGCGCGTCGGGCACGAAACGCTGGCGCAGGGTGAAATACAAACCGGCGTTACCGCCATTGTGCCGCCCGGTGACAACCTGTTTACGCAGCCGCTGCCGTGCGGTGCCGCCGTCCTGAACGGTTTTGCCAAACCGGTGGGGTTGGTGCAGGTGGAAGAGCTGGGACAACTGCAAACCCCGATCCTGCTGAGTAATACGCTTGCCGTCGGCACACTGTTTACCACGCTGGTGCGCGACGCCATTGCCAAAAACCCTGAGCTCGGGCGCTCACTGCCCACGGTGAACCCGCTGGCGCTGGAATGCAATGACGGCTGGCTGAACGACATTCAGGCATTGGCGGTGACTGAATCCATGGCGCAGGCGGCACTGAGCAAGGCAGACACCCACTTTGCACGCGGTAGCGTCGGTGCCGGGCGCGGTATGAGCTGCTTCGGCCTGAAAGGCGGTATCGGTACCGCCTCTCGTCTCCTTCCCGAACTGAATGCCACGCTGGGTGTGCTGGTGCTGGCCAATTTTGGCACGCTGGCATCGCTCACACTGGATGGGCTGCACATCGGCCCCTTTATTGAGCCACTGCTGCCCGAGCTTGCACCACAACGCGATGCGGGGTCGATTATCATCATTATGGCAACCGATGCACCGCTGGATGCACGCCAGCTTGGACGCATCGCCAAACGCGCCGGTGCCGGGCTGGGGCGTCTGGGCAGCTATTGGGGCCACGGCTCCGGCGACATCGCCGTCGCATTTTCCACCCAGCCCACGCCGCAGCCGCCCGAAGACGCAAAGCTGGAATCGATGCTGTGCGCCGCCGCCGATGCCACGGAACATGCCGTACTGGACGCCCTGCTCTGCGCCGAGGCGGTGACCGGTTTTCGCGGCCATCATCGCCCGGTGTTGCGACAGGTGTTAGACCGTCTTGCACAACACGTTTTAGCGTAAGGACATAACCATGAAAGTGTTTATTTCTGCCGACATCGAAGGGATCGCCGGCGTGATGCGACCGGAGCAGTGCAGCCCCGGACAAGCCGAGTATCAACTGGCTCGCGGGCTGATGGAGCAGGAAGTGAATGCCGCCATTGACGGCGCTTTCGCCGGTGGCGCAACGGAAGTGGTGGTGGCTGACAGCCACGCCGCCATGACCAATCTGCGGGCAGAAAATATGGATGCCCGTGCCCGTCTGGTTCAGGGCAAACCGCGCGTATTGTCAATGGTGGACGGACTGGAGCAGCAGGCGTTTGATGGCCTGATGTTCATCGGCTACCACAGCGCGGCCGGAGAGCACGGCGTGCTGGCACACACCATCAATGGTCGCGCCTTTTATCGAGTGAAAATTAACGATGAAGTAATGGGTGAGAGTGATATCTATGCCGCCGCCGGTGCCGAAAAGGGTACACCGCTGTGGCTGGTCAGCGGCGACAATATCCTGCAACAGTGGATCGCCCGCTATTATCCCCAAACGGCCTACGCCTGCGTCAAACGCGCCATTTCACAAACCTCGGCAGAATCGCTCAGCCCGCCAGCGGCGCAACAACTGATTCGCACACAGGCACAGCAGGCCGTTCAGCGTGCGCACCGTGAAAGGACATCGCGTATCGCTGCCCCCTATCATCTGGAACTGATGACCGCCAAACCGGTGCTGGCGGATCTGTTTAGCCTGATCCCCGGGGTGGAACGCGGTGATGCGGTGACGGTACACTACACCGCACCTACCATGACAGATATCGTTCGTTTGCTAAGTACTTTTTCGTATCTGGCTACCACACAAAACTAATAACAGGGAGATGACATGGTCAAGCCAGTCATTGTGATCCACGGAGGGGCGGGGGCATTAACCCGCTCCGCCATGAGCGCAGAAAAAGAGCAAGCCTACCGCGAAGCGTTACACGCGATTGTCGCTAGCGGTCAGCAGATTCTCAGCCAGGGAGGCAGTGCGCTGGATGCCGTCACCGAAGCGGTACGGCTGTTGGAAGAGTGCCCGCTGTTTAATGCCGGGCACGGTTCGGTCTTTACGCACGATGAAACCCACGAACTCGACGCCAGCATCATGGATGGCCGCACATTAGATGCTGGTGCTATCAGTTGCGTCAGCCATATCCGTAACCCGGTATTGGCCGCAAGAGCTGTCATGGAGCAAAGCCAGCACGTGATGTTTACCGCGGCGGGTGCAGAAGCGTTCGCACGTAAGCAGGGGCTGGAGATGGTCGAACCCGACTTCTTCTCGACCGATGCCCGGCGTGAACAGTTACTTCACGCACAAGCGGGAGAAGGTCGCGTTGTACTGGATCACGATGGTCAGCGCGATGTGGCGCAGGGTGAACCGATCGACCCAGAACGCAAATACGGCACTGTCGGCGCCGTGGCGTTGGACAGCGCAGGCAATCTCGCCGCCGCCACCTCAACCGGCGGCATGACCAACAAGCAGGCCGGACGCGTGGGTGATAGCCCTATCGTTGGGGCAGGCTGCTACGCCAACAACAATACCGTCGCCGTCTCTTGCACTGGCACAGGCGAAGTGTTTATCCGCTGCGTAGCGGCCTATGATGTCTCTGCGTTAATGGAGTATGCCGAACTGACGCTGGATCAGGCAGGCGAGCGCGTGGTGATGGAAAAACTGCTGCCACTGGACGGCAGCGGCGGCCTGATCGCCGTCGATAAAGAAGGAAACATCGCTTTGCCGTTCAACAGTGAAGGGATGTACCGCGGTTATGGCTATGTAGGCCAAGCCCCGTGGGTTGGCATTTACCGCTAACGCGCAGGTTGCGGAATGCCCTGAGCAGGCATTCCGCTTCGCGTATACCCTAAATAATTCGAGTTGCAGGAAGGCGGCAAGTGAAGGAATCCCGATGAGCTTACTCAAGTAAGTGATTCGGGTGAGTGAGCGCAGCCAACGCATCTGCAACTTGAAGTATGACGGGTATATTTATGCCCAGTGAACGTCCCCGCGCTGCGCCATAACCACCCGACTGCGGTTAAGCAAAAACGTCATCTTGTTGCCTTCGATATGCAACGCAAAGCGTTTCTCCCACGGGCCATCCTGTGCGGTCGCCAACAGCCGGCCTTGACCCAGACACTCCAGCGAAGCAACCGGTGCCGAGGGGCCAATCCCCATCACCAGACGGTCGCCTTCTATCACCCATTCACTGCGCCATTCCGGGCAGAACCAACGACCTTGCGCCTGAGCGAGAGAATCATCGCGATGTGGCAGCACAAAGCGTTTGGCAGCGTGGCCTATTTCACCGTCAATCACCGCCCCCTTCTGGCGCAACCGCATGGGCAAATGGCTGGAGAGCGATACCGCTCCGTCCTCTGACGGATAGAGCGTCTCGGTTGCCCCCAACCAGCAGGCGTTGTTGCCACTTATTTCCAGCCACTCGCTGCCGTTTTCCGCCACATACAACCCGGGCATCAGCGCATGGCCCGGTTGCGGTAACGCTTGACCAGTCAGCGCCGCCATGATGCGCAATGCGCAGTCATAGGTGGATACGTCCTCACGGTTTGCCACCAGCGCCAATCCAACGCCTCGCTGCGGGTCGAGCAGAAAATAGCTCTTATAACCCGCATGAGAACCGCCGTGGCCGACCCAATGCGCATCACCAAAGCGTGAATGGGCAACCCCCAAACCATAGCCGGTCACGCGACCATCCGTTAGCTGGCGCGGGGCGGTCAGGCGCGCCAATACTCCGCGCCCCGGCCCTTCATCGCGCAGCAGCGTTTGCAGCCAGGTGCTCAAATCACGCACGCTGCCCGCTACGCTGCCGGACGCGGATAGATGCAGCCCGGCGCTTGCCAGTTGCCAACCGCTGTCGCTGCGCCAATACCCCGGCACTAACCCAGGCACAATATCGAACCAGGTTTCCGGTGCCGATAAGCGAATATCCAATGGCTGGCAAATGTGCTGCTGCAAGCGTTCGGCAAATAAAATACCCTTGGCTTTCAACGCTTCCTCCACCAGCCGATAGCCGGTGTTGGAATAGGAAATCTCACTGCCTGCCGGATAGTTCAACTTATCCAGCGCAGCAACAAACGCCAGCAAATCATCAGATTGCGTGGCGTTGTAGACCGATAGCCCGAGCAGCGATAGCGTTTCACGCAAATCATGCAGCCCGGCCGTCATATCCAATGCCTGACCCACGGTAACCTGCCCGCTCGGGCCGCGCAGTTGCGGCAGATGCTGCGCCAATCGGTCGTCGAGCGCGATAACGTCTGCTAACGGCCCGGTGACCAGTGAAGCAAATAAATGTTTGGTTACCGAGGCAAAACGCACCACGCTATCCGCGCTAAACGGCGAGCCTTGCGCCAAATCCGCCAGACCACCGCAGTGTAATGCCCGTAACTGATTGCCATCAAACAGCGCAATCGCGCCGCCGGGCTGCCCCTCTCCCTGCCATTGCGCCGTGATGGACTCTGCCACCTCCGTCGCCCGCTGCCAATCAAGCGTCATGCGGGTTCCTCCAATGCGATACTCAATGCATACAACTCAGCGGTGTGAGGATGTTGAATCTGCCCGGCACGTAACTGCTCTGCGCTCAGGCTCTCCACCATCTCTCCTTGCTGCATCACCCCCACTTGTTCGCATAAGTGGGTCACCACGGCCAGATTATGGCTCACCATCAGGTAGGTCAGCTTACGCTCCTGCCGGATATCTGCCAGCAGATTCAGGATTTCAGCCTGTACCGACACATCCAGCGCAGAGGTAGGTTCATCCAGCAGCAGTACCTCCGGCTCGACAATCAGCGCCCGAGCAATGGCAACGCGTTGGCGCTGCCCGCCAGACAGCTGATGCGGGAAACGAAAACGCACCGCCGCAGGCAGCCCCACATCATCCAGCATGTTGGCAATGCGTTGCTCAGCATTATCGACGCGGTGCACCAACAGGGGCTCTTGTAAAATGCGATCGATGGTTTGACGCGGATGCAGAGAACCATAAGGGTCTTGAAATACCATCTGCACCTGACGGAAGAAATCCCGCCCGCGTTTGGCACCGAGGGCCATGCCCCCGAACAACATCTCACCTTGCCAGTTATCGTTCAAACCGGCCAGCGCGCGCAGAATGGTCGATTTACCAGAACCACTCTCGCCAACAATGCCAAAACTGCCGCCACTCTCTACCTGAAAAGAGACGCCCTTGACCACCTCGGTAGCGCCAAACGCGATACGCACGTTATTTAAGGTAATCATCCGTTTTTCCACGCCTCATCACGTTTCATTACCGGCAACCGTTCACGCGGGTGTTTCAGTGACGGCAAACAGGCCAACAGCCCCTGGGTGTACGGGTGCTGGGCAAGCTGGAGATCTTTGGCGGCCAGCATCTCCACCACGCGTCCGGCATACATCACCGCCACGCGATCGCAGAAATGCGACACCAGCGGCAAGTCATGGCTGATCAAAATCAGCCCCATGCCGCGCTGGGAGACCAGATCGTCGATCAGCTTGAGAATATCGGCCTGCACCGTGGCATCCAACGCGCTGGTCGGCTCGTCCGCAATCAGCAGCTCCGGGTCTGGGGCCAGCATCATGGCGATCATCGCCCGCTGCCCCATTCCACCGGACACCTCATGCGGGTAGCGTGCTGCCACCTGCTGCGGTTCGCGAATGCGCACCTGTTCCAACAAATCGGTCGCTGCCGCCAGCGCCGCACGGTGCGAACCGCCCTTGTGCTCACGCCATGCTTCGGCGATCTGCTGACCAATCGTCATCACCGGATTGAGGGAGTATTTAGGGTCTTGCAGAATAAAGCCCACCCGCTTGCCGCGAATGCGACGTAAGGTGTTTTCATTCGCGCTGCGCAAATCGATGCCGTCAAAGCTGAGCTTATCCGCCTCCACGCGCGCGCTGCCGGGCAGCAGTTGCATCAGGCTGCGCGCCGTCAGGGATTTTCCTGAACCGCTCTCCCCGACAATCGCAAATTTCTCTTTGCCAATACTGAGCGACACGCCGCGCACCGCTTCAAACGTCTGTGTACGGCTCGCAAACGTAATACGCAAATTTTCAATTTCCACCAGCATTTAGCGCTCCTTAGGGTCCAGTACGTCACGCAAACCGTCACCCAAAAAGTTAAACGCCAGCGAGGTCATGAAAATGGCGATACACGGCACCAACGGCACCCACCATTCCGAGAATAAGAAACGTCGCGCGGTGGCAATCATGGTGCCCCATTCCGGCGAAGGCGGCTGTGCCCCCATACCGAGAAAGCCCAGACTGGCCGCCGTGATGATGATGGAACTCATATCCAACGTGATACGCACCACCAGACTCGGCACGCAGAGCGGCATAATGTGGCGCACGATAATGCGCAACGGCGTCGCCCCGGTGAGCTTGCAGGCAGCGATAAAATCACTGTGGCGAAACTGCATGGTTTCCGCCCGCGCCAGGCGCGCATAGGGCGGCCAGGCTGTCAGAGCGATCGCCAAAATGGCGCTCTCGACACCGGGTTTCAACGCAGCAACAAACGCCAACGCCAGAATCAAGCGTGGGAAGGAGAGGAAAATATCCGTTACGCGCATCAGGGTTTTGTCTAACCAGCCACCGGCATACCCGGCAACACAACCAATCAGCAGCCCTAACGGCGCAGTCAGCACCACTACGGCAATGACCATACCGAGGGTGGTACGGCCGCCATAAAGAATGCGGGTGTAGATATCACGCCCCAATTCATCCGTGCCGAACCAATGGGCAGCAGAAGGCGGTGCCAACCGGTTTGCCAGATCCTGAAATCCCGGCTGATAAGACGTCAACCAAGGCGCGAGGGATGACAACACCAGTACGGCCAGAATCACCACCAACCCGATCATCGCCATCGGATTAGCCTGTAGCCCCAACCATAAGCGATAACGCCGCCCCCAGATGGCCTGACGGCGCGTCGCGGGCGTTTCGTCGAGCAACCATGCTCGTGAGACAGGAAAAATCATTTTACGCGCGGGTCCCAAAGTCGATAGAGAATGTCAGCCAGCAAATTGAGCAGCACGTACACGGTGCCCACCAGCAACGTGGCACCGATCACCGGGTTCATGTCAGCATTCATTAATGCCGTGGTGAGGTATTGGCCCAGCCCCGGCCAGGCGAACACGTTTTCCGTGACCACCGCCCCTTCCAACAGCCCGGCATAGGTCAGCGCCAGCACGGTCACCAACTGCACCGCAACGGTCGGAAAGGCGTGACGCCAGATAACCCGACGCGACGACAGCCCTTTGGCGCGCGCAGTAATGACGAATTCACCGCTCAACGCATTGAGCATAAAGGTGCGTGTCATGCGAGTGATATACGCCATGCTGAAATAGGCGAGGATCAACACCGGCTGCGCCATGTGCGCCAGCGCATCGTGGAAGGCGGCATAATCCCCCGCCAACAGCGAATCCACTGTCAGCAAGCCCGTCACCTGCGGCACCATATCCTGAAAAATGATGTCCTGACGCCCCGGCCCCGGTGCAATACCGAGCACAGCATAGAAGATAAGCAAGCTAAGCAGTGCCAGTACAAACACCGGCAACGAGTGCCCCGCAAGACAAACCACACGAATAGTTTGATCGACCCAGGTACTCTGCCTCACTGCGGCCCACACACCGAGCGGAATACCGACTAGCGCAGCGATAATGATAGCGGCGGTAGCCAGCTCCATGGTTGCCGGAAAGAAACGCGCGATATCCGTCATCACGGGATTGGATGTGAGGATCGAATTACCGAGATCGCCGTGCAACAGTTGCGAAAGATAGCGGCCAAACTGCACCCACAGGGGCTGATTCAGCCCCATCTCTTCACGCGCACGTTGCACCACGTATTCCGGCGCATTGTCCCCCACCATCGCCAGCACCGGATCGGTGGGCATGATGCGACCGATAAAAAAGGTCAGCACCGACAACCCCAACAGCGTGAGCAGCAAGCTGCCCAGCGTACTGAGAATACGTTTTGCTATCAGCATCAGGCTTTTTTCACCTGATCGTACGGGTTATCACGCAATACCGTCATGTTCACACCGCTGATGTTTTTGCGGCAGGCAATCGGCAAGGTGTTTTGCATCAGGAAAATAAACGGGCTGTGCTCACGGTGCTCACGCTGGATGGTTTCATACAGCGCGATGCGCTTGGCGGAATCGCTTTCATGTAGCGCCTGCTCGGTTAATGTATTAAATTTCTCGTCAGACCAGCCACAGCGCCATGCAAGCGTACGGGTACGCGCATTTTCACTGTTGTCAGGGTTGACACAAAACGCTTCGGTGTTTGAGTTGGGATCGAAATAGTCAGCGCCCCAGGCGGTGATCGCCAGTTGGTGTTGCCGGGCACGCATTTTGGTCAACACCGCGCGATTTTCAGAAGAGACAAGCTTCGCCTTGATCCCCACGGCACCCAGTTGAGTCTGGATGGCCTGTGCAATATCCGGATACGGCTGAGCAGAGTAGTGATCGATGGTGATCTCGAACCCGTTGGGATAACCCGCTTCTGCCAGCAGCGCTTTCGCTTTGGCCACATCCTGATGGAATGGCGTATCGTCCAGTGCCGCAGGGAAGCCGCCCGGCAGGAAGCTCTGATGCACGCGGTGCGTCAGCGGGATGATGTTTTTCTGAATGGCTTCATAATCAATCGCCCATTTCAGTGCCTGCCACACCTGCGGTTTTTTCAGTAACTCATTGGTGGTGTTGCACGACATTAACATGATGGTCGAAACGTCACGGCGGATCACATTGAACTCAGGATCGTTAACGATCGGGCGCAGCTGTTCGCTGGTCAGATCGCGGGCAATATCCACATCCCCTTTTTGCAGCATCAGCAACTGCGCTGCAGGATCGGTGATGTGCTTCATGATCACGCGCTGAATTTTGCTGTCTGTCTGGAAGTGGGCGTTTTTCTCCAGAATGATGCTTTCGCTCGCTTTCCAACTGCGCAGCGTGAACGGGCCAGACCCGGCGCTGTGCTGTTTAATCCAGGCGTAGCCAAAATCGCCATCCTGTTGGTTCGCCAGCGCGGCCTTCTTCTGCACGATGCTGCCCACCGGCGCTGAGAGGCAATAGAGCAGGAAGGATTCTGCCGCCGGCTTGTCCAGGTTCAGCACCAGCGTACTGGCATCCGGCGCTGTGATGTGCTGCTCCACGTTATCCTTGGTGAAACCGAACTGGTTGATGATGAAGGCGGGGCTTTTATCCATTTTAACGGCGCGCTGTAACGAGAACGCCGCATCTTCTGCGGTGACCGGCGTGCCATCAGAGAATTTTGCTTTTGGATCAATATGGAAGGTAAAGGTCTTGCCTTCATTGCTCACTTCCCAATGCGTGGCCAACTCGCCTTTCACTTCGCTGGGTTTCAGTGGGTTCGGCATCACCAGACGCTGGTAGAGGTTGCCCACAATCTCAGACCCTACGGCTTCAAAACTTTCATGGGGATCAAGGCTGGTCATGTTATCCAGTTGCATCGCCATCACCAGCATAGTGGGAGGCGTGGCAGCGAAAGCGGAATGCAGGTTCAGATAGGATAAAAAAGGTACGGCGCCGCAACCGGCGAGAAAACGTCTCCTGGTAAGCATGAATCCCTCAACTTATTGATATATTTAACAATTAATTGGATTTTATTTCATATCCAGCCTTGACATAGCCAAACGGGATTGGCTTAAATGAACGCACCAGGACATCCATTCCCTGCGCAATCATTTGTCCATTTTGGGGCAACATGCACCTTAATGGGGCAAATACCGTTTCATCGCATCCTGAGCCGATAACTTTGAATATGTCTAACAATTTCCTAACGGGTACGCAACGCCCTTTCCCTGTTTTTGACGGGCATAACGATGTTTTATTACGCCTCTACTCCTCCCACCGGGAGGATGCGGTCAGTGCCTTTCTACAAGGCCCAGCCGCGGGTCAAATCGATCTGCCGCGTATCCGACAAGGGGGACTGGCTGGCGGATTATTCGCCGTTTATGTCCCATCCCCTAAAGACCCAGCAAAATCTGTACCAGAAAACGACAGTTTGTTTGTGAATCACGCCACACCGTCGATGGAATCTGCCAGAGAGATAACCTTTTCAATGATTTCCACGCTGTTGCGCATTGAGGCCGCCTCCGCAGGACAAGCCAAAATTTGCCACAGCGTTGCCGATATTCGTCATTGTATGGCGACGGGAACCCTGGCGATGGTGTTGCACATTGAAGGTGCAGAGGCACTCGATCCCGATCTGGAACTGCTTGATATCCTTTATGCTGCGGGTTTACGCACCCTAGGCCCACTCTGGAGTCGACCGAATATCTTCGGCGATGGCGTACCGTTTCGTTTCCCTTCTTCGCCTGATATCGGTTCCGGGCTGACGGAAACCGGCCTGCAACTGGTGAAAGCCTGTAACGCCAAACGCATCATGGTGGATTTGTCGCACATGGATGAAAAAGGGTTCTGGCAGACCGCACGCATCAGCGATGCCCCACTGGTCGCCAGCCACTCCAACGCCCACGCACTGTGCGCGCAGTCCCGCAACCTGACAGACAAACAGCTGGACGCCATTCGTGAAAGCAACGGTTTTGTCGGCGTGAATTTCGGTACTGCCTTCCTGCGCGCCGATGGTAAAAAAGACCCGAATGCCACGGTGGAAGAGATTGTGCGCCATGTCGATTACCTGCTGAACAAGCTGGGAGAAGACAGCGTTGGTTTTGGTTCCGATTTCGATGGCACCACCGTACCGCCTGACCTGCATGATGTCGCAGGGCTACCTATCCTGGTCGAGGCACTGACACAGCGCGGATACGATCGCTCATTGCTGGAAAAAATCTGCTACGGCAACTGGTTGCGTGTACTGGAAGCCACCTGGGGTAAATAACCACGAGCCCACGTATCGGGTGGCGTGGATATTGCATGGAATTTGCTCAAGGTGAAATTTTGACCTAACCAACACGGAGCACCTGTCCATGCGTTTACGCCACATCGAAATCTTTCAGGCTATTCTTCAGGCTGGCACCATCAGCGGTGCTGCCCGCTTGCTGAACGTTTCACAACCGAACGTCAGCCGGGTGCTCAACCACGCTGAGCAGCAACTGGGGTTTGCCCTGTTTGAACGCGGCGCGCAGGGCATGGTGCCGACCCGAGAAGGGCGGCGCCTGATCCCTGAAGTACAGGAGCTTTACACCCATCTGCAAGCCATTGGTTCACTGACGGAACAGATGAGACGAAATCGGGTACAAACGGTGCGGCTGGGGGCAGCGCATGCGTTTAGCCAAATGGTGGTTGCACCCACCATGGTGGAATTTCACAAGCAAGAAGCGCGCGTCAACGTAGAACTGGTGACCGAGCACTTCTCCACACTGTGTCAAAATATCCTGCAAGATCAACTCGATTTTGCACTAGTTTTTGGTCAGCAAGTGCCTGCCGCCCTGCTGGCGGAGCCGCTGTTTCAAGCCTATATGGTCGCAGTGTTACCCAAAGACAGCCCGCACAATGGGCCGGTATCACTGGAGTGGCTCTGCTCCAATAACCTGCTGATGATGCAGCAGCAAGATCCGCTGGGTCAGGTATTGCATCGTGCATTGCGCGCCAAAGGACTAACACCGATGTCATCGGTATATATCAAAACCTACTCGGTGATTGCCGACATGGTGCTGGCAGGCGGAGGCGCGGGTATCGTCGATCTGTTTACCGCACATCGCTATGCCGATATGTTGAAAATCGTACCGATTGCACAACCGCTACCGTTTGAAGTGACACTGATCAGCCGCCGCGACAACCCGCAATCACGCGCCGCATTGCAGTTGAAGCAACTGATGAAAAACAAATGCTGGGAGATTGCCCAACAAAACGAAGGTCTGTTTCACGCAGCATAATGCGGCAGCGTTCTGAAATCCTACTGTGCGCCAACCGCTCAACTGATTTTATCCTACCCAGCAAAACCACGGGCGCGTTATACTCGCCTTATCACTTGCTAAACAGGTAAATACCGATGATCCGCAGTATGACCGCCTACGCCCGCCGTGACATCAAGGGCGGCTGGGGTAACGCAGCCTGGGAGCTTCGCTCCGTTAACCAGCGTTATCTTGAAACATACATCCGTTTACCGGAACAGTTCCGTAGTCTGGAGCCGGTGATTCGTGAGCGTATTCGCGCCCGTCTGACGCGCGGGAAAATCGAATGCAACCTGCGTTTTGAACTCGACCCGAGTGCGCAAGGCAGCCTGATCCTGAACGAAAAGTTGGCAAAACAGCTGGTTGAAGCCGCCAACTGGGTAAAAATGCAGAGTGATGAAGGGGAAATTAATCCCGTTGATATCCTGCGTTGGCCAGGCGTGATGTCCGCGCAAGAGCAAGACCTGGATACGATCAGCAAGGAGTTGATGGCCGCACTGGAAAAAGCGCTGGATGATTTTATCACCGCGCGTGAAACCGAAGGTGCTGCACTCAAACAACTTATCGAACAACGCCTTGCGGGTGTAAGTGCCGAAGTGGTGAAAGTGCGTGCGCACATGCCAACCATCCTGCAATGGCAGCGCGAACGCCTGCTCAACAAGCTGGAAGAAGCGCAGGTACAGTTAGAAAACAACCGACTGGAACAGGAATTGGTGCTGTTAGCACAACGCGTTGACGTTGCCGAAGAGCTGGACCGGCTCGAAGCGCACGTTAAAGAGACCTACAACATCCTGAAAAAGCCGGAAGCCGTTGGCCGCCGTCTCGACTTCATGATGCAAGAATTCAACCGCGAATCTAACACCCTGGCCTCCAAATCCATCAACGCCGACGTCACTGCCAGCGCCATTGAGCTGAAGGTACTGATTGAGCAGATGCGCGAGCAGATCCAAAACATAGAGTAACATTTCACGCGATCTTATCACCTCTCATCGCCTAAAAAGCCATTGTAAAAAATGGCTTTTTTGTTTCATATAGTCTCATGGCTTATCAAAGAGACATTATTCGCATCGAGTTGCACACGAGCAGTGCCAAAGCGGCTTAGCCAAGCCTGAAACCTACTGCCTGTCTGCTCAATAGCAATACGATGCAGTTCGGTAATAGCGGTATCGCGCCTTGGATCGTCCGCAAGAAAAGGATCAACCCGGAGGGCTAATTGGGCAATCTTATGCGAACGCTCATTATCTGGAATCAGCAGGGAAGACTCCGTACGATGACAAGTTGTGCTGCTTGATACCAAAAGCAACGCTGGAATAGTCAGTTTTTCACCAGGTTGAAGATTATCAAAGTCATATAAGAAAGTCCGAGGTTCATTTAATTTTCACAATACCTTCATACTGACATGCAGATTTTTTGCCACGGATTGCGGTAACTCACCTATTTTCAACGTATATGACGTAGTAGGTAGGGAAGCAAGGTGCTCGGAATCAGTAAAAATTTGATGAATGGATTGTGCATATGAAAAGAAGAATGGGCCGCTCAGTATGAATACACACAAGAAAATACACTGGGAGCAAATAGCGTTTACTCTCAAACATCTGCAATAAATGGCAAAATAAATCACGCATAAGTATGCAATTCACCTGTAATTTTTAAAATAATGAATACAGGAAATGACAGGTAAATTAAAAATAGAGGATAATTATCACGCCAGGAAACTATTCTTACAACCCTGTCTTACCATTGTAGCGTTTAGATTATTATTCAATAAGAGAATAGGACAAAGCCAGTGATGATATTTTCAAAAAATGACTCGACCACTTTATAAGATCAAAAACAAACAAATAAAAAGACAGAGAACGCAAGTCATTGATTAAAATTAATTATTTTGTAGATACAACGTGAGTGTTTGATTACAATCAAAATATCCCCTTATCTTTTCGTTCAAAACTTTTCTGGCAAACCAGAAACTGAAATAAGCTTTCCTTCTTTTGTTTCAATATACCCCCCTTTTTTCAACTCAGACAGAATTCTCATGACATGACTACGGGACAACCCTGTTAATTTGATAATTATCGATGCTATGCCAAATTGCATTCTAAAATCCAGAGGTTTATCAATATAATGCAACAATATGCTTCTTATCACTTGATAACTATCAGATTTTCCGGATATCAAGTCCCGCCGGTATAATTCGTTCAGGTTAGCGAGCATAACGTATATTAGACACTCCTCCAAGTGGTTCTCTTTTATTATTTCCTGTAGTTTATTAACATCACCTTGATAAATAACTGTTTCATGCCCCCCAGTGAAATAAACGGGGAAATAGGCTTCATACAAAAAATTAACACCAAAGAAAACGGGTGCGTGTAGATGTCCAAGAAGAATATCTTCATTTTTTCTATACACAGAAATAAACCCAGATGATACATAGAAAAATGACATTAAATCTTGTTTACCCTTGGTACTTTTCACCCTCACCATATGAGGCAACAAATATTTTTTCAACATATTTATTTTACTGCTCAACTTTTCTTCAAATAATGCGCAGCGTTTGTCTTCATAATGATATAACATGCTGGATTCTTACCTTATTTTAAAAACCGATCTTCACTTTTAAAAAATGAATACAATAAAAGTGATAACATCATACTTTATTGGCATTGATACCGACATTAAGTAATTCCAATACCTTTACAAAAATGGCAGGATCAATGTTTTTTTCTATTACCAAATGCGGACTTAGTCTATTGATATAAAAATTGCTTTTATTTTTACTCTCAATTAAAAAAACAATTTTTGTTTTTTCTGAAACAGAACGCACAGAGGCTAAAAAATCCTCAGATATAACCCAGATTCTCTGCAAAGGATCAATGATAAGAATATCAATGCTTTGTCGTTTCAAAAGCTCGATGACATCTTGTTGTGTTACTGCAATATAAATTGGCTCAAAAGTATTGAGCAGCGCCTTGGCACCAAGAACAAAGAAAGAATCCAAATCATAGAAAACAATATTACTTGGCATAGTGAAGCTCTGATTAAGGTATAATACAATCTCTAAGTTTTCTCACGCCTAATTTTGCGAAGAATCGGCGCTTGTAGGTCATAATTGTTTTTTCTTTAATTTTCAATTGCTTTGATATGTCTCTGACACTTATACCGCCAGTCATCATAGACAAGATGGTATTTTCTCTTGGGCTAAGCACTTTCTGTATAGTCACCTTTTTATCAGGTACCACTTTCGAATCAATGAGCCGGTAACCCGCAAAAAACAGATCAACAATGTTTTCATAGAGATGGAATGGGTTTCTCTTATCGACAACAGACAGATCTTTACTAATACTAAGATCTACACTACCCTCGGTGAATAGCAGGACTCTCACACCCAACGAATAGCATTTGATCTTGAAGAGTTCTCTTTTCCTATCACAATCCAATATATCATCCGTCACGATGATAAGAGATGGAGCATCACTAACAAGTTGAGTAAAAAATTGACGATAGTTTTTTACATGTACGTATTGAACGTTTTTTTTCAGCAAGATGTCAGACACTGTTTTACAGAAAAATGAGTCTTGACCAAAGAGCAAGACGTTATTTATTACCATAAACCCTCCGCTACGAATTCATCGCGAGATTTAACTTTCTCACTTGCCGTACAGGCGTAACGTTGTTTATCTTAAAGTTGTCTCATCCAAAAAAAGGCAACCAGACCGATATCATGAAAAGACGCGAATGAACATCTACAGGTTCGGATCGCATCCAGCTATAGCAGAAAGAATTTGATTATTGTTTTTCTTTACACAAGAGCATCAATCCACAGGGTGACCTAAAACAAGTGTAGCTCAAGTATCAAAATAGTGAAGTGTGACACTTTCACTGATGGTTATTATAAACATACTCCTAAAGTGCACCGCGTTTACGTGACGCCATCCCTTTAAACAAACGTTGAATCACATATCGCCCTGTTAAAAAAGCCTGATTTACGGCACCTCATCTCATGACGTTGTGGTAAACCACTTTCATACCCATCCGTACATAACCTTCGATACATACCTATTACTTCATTTACATTTAATACATCACTTGCTTTCACAAAAACGTCATTAACGCCCACGGATGCCCAACCTGGACTCTTGCAGGACAGCTTTCACCTTGCCACCTTTGACACTAGGGTATTGGGGCGTTTTCCTGATACTCAAGAAGCAAGAAACATCCTTGCCAGCATGAAAGTACCAACAAAATATGATGCCATACCGCAGAAGAATGAAATATGAGTTCAGGTAATTCTTGATTTAAATACCTGCTCATACCCACCCAAAAATTCGAGAATGGACCTTATATCCTGAAAGATATAAACCAAAGTCAAACAATACCTATCTTTTACCTTCAATAAAATCAAAACCAAATGGAGTTTACCTGTCTAGTTCTAATGGGTCACTGTCTCATTTAAGACACAAAAACAAATAAAACATCTAACACTTGACGGCTAAAACACTCATGAAAAACACAAAAAATAGACCAAACACTCGATTAACAATCACAGCAATGATTAAAATATAAATAAACCATTAATGTTCACGACACTCATGACTATCCACCCATAAAAATTTTCAATATGATGAGCGAAAAATGACAAAAAATGACAAAAAAAAGCTTATATTAACCACTAATAAAATACTCACCCTGAGAGAAAACTCGTTTATTAGAATATAACTATAGCTTATATATCATTTAGTTAGCTTAAAACACAAGGGGTATATCTCTTAGCTAACGTATCATTATTCACAAACGTGATAGCTAGGTTCATTCCTCGTATCAACCATAAAAAAAATAAACCGTTATAGGTCGCGATTAGTCGGCAACACAGAAAACCTTACCGCCAGGGCAATAAGATGAAAGAGCCACATTCCATATCCAACGTTTTTGACGCGGCGTTATTACGTCTTGATATTGTGTTCAGTGATTATGAAAAAGTGTGCATCTCCTTATCCGGAGGAAAAAGCTCAACGGTACTATTACACCTCGTTGCAACTGTTGCTAAAGCTCATGGTAAGAAGATCACCGTATTGTTTATTGATCAGGAAGCTCAACATACGCAAACTATTTCGCATATACAACGCTTGAAACAGCTATATCACGAGGTAATTGAAAATTTTTATTGGATTGCGCTGCCGCTCACAACTGAAAATAACTCAACCTATGATTCACGCGCCTGGATATCTTGGGAAGATGACGTTGAATGGTGGAGAATTCCCCCGGCAGACGCTATTACGGATCAACATCTTTTTCCGTTTTACCATTATGCGATGACAGAGAGCAATTTTACCTCTGGATTCCTGCATTGGCTTTCCTCTGGAAAAACGCTTGCCTTCGTCATGGGAACACTGTCCAGTGAGTATGCCGCTAACGATAGTCAACTGACACAAAAAAGCTATGGCGTAGATAACAACGAGCACTTCTCTATATCAGAGACCAACAGCCAGATTACTATGTTCTATCCTCTGTTTGATTGGCAATCGCAAGACGTATGGTTATTTAACAGCCTGTCAAAAGCGCCTTACAACCCCTTGTATGATCTCATGTATCGCTCAGGCGCACCACGCAGCAACATGAAAATACAAGAACCTTTCGAACAACAAACCACAGAAATTTTTCGGTGTAAGGCAGACTATCCGCAACAAGCCACGTTTAGTCGTACTAGCCCGGGTGATAACGCCCGCAAACCCAGCGAAGGGACATGGCAAAGCCATGCTACATTTCTCTTGAACTCAATGCCGCAAAAAATGGCAGATCAATTCCGCGCCAACATTGCTCAGTACCTCAGTTGGCACCGTTCACGCGGCTTTCTGACGAGCATACCCGATGAAGAGGCATGCGCTACCGAGGAACACGATATCGTGTCGTGGGAAAAGATATGCACCATGATCCTGAGTAACGATTATCGCAGCCTGGCACTGACAGCCTCCCCCTCAGCTTCAGAGGACGCGCTGTTTTGCTGTAGCAGAAAGAAATCACGCAGAAGGCGCAGTAGTGGCAATGAAGCCATCTTTCTGTAATATCCGCGCTCATCTTTCAGGAACCCACTCGCTGCGGAGATACCCTACTGGTTATAAACATGCGCCCAGACTTTGATCAATACAAACGCAGAAGCGCTCCAGCAGGCCACTGCGGATAGCAATGCCAACGGCAGCTTCATCGAAGCGGTAAAATAGTAGAGCGATATCAGGTAAATCAGATAGGGAATGATCGACCAGATGCCAAACAGAATGGTGGCTCGCAGCGCTTCTGTACCGCGCTCTGTTCCCACAATGTAGTGGGCAATCAAGGCAAAGGTCGGAAATAGCGGAATCAACCCCGCAATATAGTAGTGTCTGGTCTTAGCCAAAATACCAATCAGCACAACAATGACAGCGCCAAGAATGGCTTTGATTAACAGAGACATTGCAGATTTACCGTGCGGTGACAAGACCATCAGGTGTAACAGAAAAGGAAGAAAAAATACAGGAGCAACCGCTGTGTCACCAAAGCGGATACGGCATGGTGATAGCCACCCCAGCATACGCGCTGAGGTGGAATCATCGGCGGTGTGTTTAGACGCTCTTCAGTCGTAGCGTGGTCATACAAGTTTGGCTGTCATCATAAGTAGCGAAAGGCGCCTGAGCGACACGTCCTTGGTAGGTTACCTCAATGGTTCCCTCGGTATTGCGCGGCAACCAGACGCCTACAAAACCATTCTGATAGCTCGTCACGTTTTTATGTACAATAACAGCGCCTTGCTTGTCAGTAATTTTGACGTTGAATGCCGTGTTGACCAGTTCTCCCTGACAGCCCGACAAGCTGTGATTAAAGCAAGGGTGTGTTTGCTGCACATAGGGAGCAAACGACAAATAAAACTTGTCGCCCAAAGGATAAACATACTTCTGCTCCCCTTGGGTCAGCATCAATTGGGTCGCATTGATCGATGCAGAATAGGGTAGAGGCCGCGATTGTGCCGATTGGTCAATGGTGTTGACCATTTGTTCAACCGTTTTACCCGCCAGCCCCTGCTGTGCCAAAAATGATGTGGCATCAGCCTGTACTGCACCACTCAAGGACAACGTCAGCAATATCGCCATGTTACGCGTATTCATCGTAAGACTCCGTCAGTGGATATAATTAATACCGATGCTAAACCATACCCCCGCTTAAAGACCAGACTATTAGTCTGCTTATGTGCGTTACTATTGACGCAAACACTGAATAAAGGGCCCAGACTCATCAATCACCGTCTGCGCTGACGGTCGGCAAAGGCACTCTAGCGAGATTGCACCTTGATAACGAAAAAGGGCACCCTAAGGTACCCTTTTGCAGAGGAATGCAAACAGCAGCGCGTTATTTACTGCTCTTATCCTGCAACTGCTCAAGACTTTCCATCTGTGGCAAGCCCGTCGTCGCCGAAGAGGACAGCAACCCGGTTTCGATGTAGTTGAACAGTTTTTCACGGGTATCAATGATATCCAGGTTACGCATCGTCAGCTGACCAATACGGTCATCCGGTGAGAACACGGAATCGCCTTTCTCCATCGTCAGACGTTCCGGCTTGTAGGTCAGGTTATCCGACACCGTATTCAGAATGGAATAGTCATTGCCGCGGCGCAGTTCCAGCGTCACTTCACCGGTAACAGCGCTGGCCACCCAGCGTTGCAGCCCATCACGCAGCATCAGTGCTTGCGGATCGAACCAACGCCCCTGATACAGCAGACGGCCCAACTGACGACCATGCGCATGGTATTGCTCAATGGTATCTTCGTTATGAATGCCAGTAACCAAACGTTCGTAGGCAATGTGCAGCAGCGCCATGCCGGGGGCTTCATAAATGCCACGGCTTTTCGCTTCGATAATACGGTTTTCAATCTGGTCGCTCATGCCTAAACCGTGACGACCGCCAATGCGGTTGGCTTCCAGCATCAGTTCAACATCATCGGCAAAGGTTTTGCCGTTCAGCGCCACCGGATAGCCGCGCTCAAAACGTACCGTGATCTCTTCTGCCGCAATCTTGACGTTCTCATCCCAGAACTTGACGCCCATGATCGGATTCACAATCTTCACGCTGGAGTTCAGGAATTCCAAATCTTTCGCTTCGTGCGTTGCACCCAGCATGTTGGAGTCGGTTGAATAGGCTTTTTCTGCGGACATTTTGTAGTTAAAACCGGACTGCACCATAAACTCGGACATCTCCTGACGGCCGCCCAGTTCATCGATAAAATCCGTATCCAGCCACGGCTTATAGATTTTCAGTTCAGCATTGGTCAGCAGACCATAACGATAGAAACGCTCGATATCATTACCTTTATAAGTACTACCGTCACCCCAGATATTCACACCATCTTCTTTCATGGCTGCGACCAGCATGGTGCCGGTTACCGCACGGCCCAGCGGGGTGGTATTAAAATAGGTCAGGCCACCCGTGGTGTTATGGAAAGCACCACACTGAATCGCGGCAATGCCTTCCGCAACCAGTTGCTTGCGGCAGTCAATAAGACGGGCATTTTCTGCGCCGTACTCCATTGCGCGACGAGGGATCTCTTCATAGTCATCCTCATCCGGTTGTCCCAGGTTTGCGGTGTAAGCATAAGGAACCGCCCCTTTTTTACGCATCCACAGCAATGCTGCACTGGTATCCAGGCCTCCAGAGAACGCAATGCCAATACGTTGACCTGCCGGAAGGTGCTTGAGAATCGTCGTCATAAAATAAATCCCTGCTCGATAGACTTATGGAGAGAAGCTTAACAGCCACACCACGATATGTTACGCCATGCATTGATGAGAAAAAATCAGAACGTTATGTGCGTGGCGGCACGCGCATGTACCGATACTGTTCGCCATCCAACAAATGCATATTTATGCAAAATAAATGAGTTATAATTTAAACATCTTTTTGCCGCGACAGGAAGAGCCGAGTGATGATTTCTGCAAAAAACCGTCAATGTCGCTAAGCCGCCTTTGAATGTAACGGTATCAATGGATTTCTACCACAAAGAATAGGCAATGAAGAACAGCTCAGAGAGGAAACAAACTCAGCAGGCGATTATACCGCCATTTCACTGCCAATCCAGCGGCTAAAATCGATTTACGCGACGGGAAACCAAATAATAAAACAATGTTTCATTTGAAGGATAAATCTTTGTTATTCTCGGCGGACTATGGTTTCCCTTGCCTATTTGCTGGAGATGTTATGTCTAAGAAAGTCGCCGTCCTGCTGGCACCAGGCTTTGAAGAAGCAGAGGCGGTTATGGTGATAGATATCCTGCACCGTATGAAAATCGGCGTGAAAATGCTGTCCTGCCAAGACATGCTGGAGCTGCGCAGCTACCACAATATCCGCATGTTTGCTGATGCACTGCTGGAAAGAAGCATGGATGAATTGTTCGATGCCGTGGTGATCCCAGGCGGCTTGCAAGGTACGCTGAGTCTGGCAGCAAATCCGCTGGTCACCGAATTTATTCGCCGTCATGACGACGCCGGAAAGCTGATCTGCCCGATCTGTTCTGCGGCAGCGCGCGTGCTGGGTGGCAACAAACTGCTAAAAGGCCGGCGCTATGTCTGCTCCGGCGATCTCTGGAAGGATGTCACGGACGGCGTCTATGTCGATCAGAACGTAGTAGAAGATGGCAACCTGATCAGCGGCAAAGGATTGGGTGTTGCCTTCGACTTCGCGGGCACTATTGCCTGCCGTTTAACCCGCGATGTTGAAGACACCAACTTCCAGATCGAGCATATCTATTACGATCACTGGCGCGTACCGGCCTAAAAAACCGCTAGCCCGGCTATCATGAATGAGGCCGGGCATTTCACCGATTCACATCTTCTCCGAAGCGATCGCGATACTCTTTCGGCGTCAAATCATACTCTTTCCTGAACACTGCATAGAAATAGGGCAGCGACGGGTAACCACACATTACCGAAATCTCGTTGATCGACAGAGAGGTCGACACCAGCAGATTGCGCGCACGCTCCAGTTTTTCTGCGTGAATGACACCGTGGATGGTCTGCCCCATTTCATCTTTAAAGCGCTTTTCCAGATTGGAACGCGACATGCCAACGGCATCCAGCACCTGCTCGACTTTGATACCCTTGCAGGCATAGCAGCGAATATAGTGCATGGCCTGAATTACCGCCGGATCGTGCACCGAACGGTAATCGGTAGAACTGCGCCCCACCACCCGCACAGGCGGAACCAATATACGCTGAAGGGGCAGCGCAACCGGATGGTGTAACAGCTGATGCAGCAATTTAGCGGCGCGATATCCCATCTGTCGCGTACCTTGCGCAACAGAAGAGAGCGCCACCCGAGACAAATAACGGGTCAGCTCTTCATTATCGATACCGATGACACAGAGTTTTTCCGGTACCGCGATGTTCAAATATTCGCACACCTGCAACAAATGGCGGGCACGAGCATCCGTAACGGCAATAATGCCGGTTTGTGGCGGCAAGGCTTGCACCCAGTCTGCCAGGCGATTTTGTGCGTATTGCCAGTTGTCCGGTGCTGTTTCCATCCCCTGATACACCACGCCCTGATATTGCTCGGACGCGACCAACTGACGAAAAGCGTACTCCCGTTCCTGTGCCCACCCTTTACCACCAGAAGGCGGCAAGCCATAAAAGGCAAAACGATTAAGCCCTTTCTCTTTCAGATGCATAAACGCACATTGCACCAATGCATGATTATCGGTCGCGATGTAATGCAC
>NZ_JAGFPF010000470.1:0-1323 GCF_025962695.1 Candidatus Symbiopectobacterium sp. NZEC135
CGCAAGGTTTACAGCACCTGTGCGGTATGGCCGATATGGTTGTTGTCGAAGGCAGCGGCGGATGGCGCACGTTAATGAATGATTTGCGCCCCTATTCGGAATGGGTGGTGCAAGAGCAGTTGCCGGTCGTCTTGGTGGTAGGGATCAAGCTGGGCTGTATTAGCCATGCATTGTTGTGCGCACAGGCAATAATCAATGATGGCTTGCCTTTATTAGGGTGGGTTGCGAACCGAGAATAAACCCTGGGTTGGCGAATTATGCGGATATCATTACGGCACTGCGCAAGAAAATTCCCGCACCACAGTTAGGGGAACTGCCGTATTTACCGCGTGCAGAGCAACGCGATCTCTCCGGTTATATTGATCTTTCTTCTATTCGTTATTAATTTATCCTTCATTCCCCATTCGTCCCCTACGACAGGGGATGATATCTATTTATTCCTCACCTTCTCATAAGATAATCGTATAATCTGTTTTTGGAAGTATTTCAACAAATAGGCTGTAAATTAACTGCTAGAGTTTAATTGATAGGGGAATGATATTAATATCATGGCAACACCACTCGATTTAAATACGCAGGCTGCATTATTTCACGAGTGATGATGTATTGTTAGATAATCTATAAATTCAGCACACTAAACATAACTTATCCACTTGCAATGCTATTCCATTAGCCTTATATATCACTAGGGGAGTTATCTCTGTGCAGGTAAATATTGAAAGAGCACATTCGTTACCCTTTGAATCTTTCCTCATGCCGAATCATTTCACTACGCCACCACGGCCAGTTTCTCTGGATATTGCACACATTGAAAATACCGTAGATGAACGCTCCTCGGAAACCAGTAGCAACTATTCGCTCTCGCAATTAAGTACCCTTAGCCAATTAAGTATGGTCTACTCTTCAAGTGATAGCCTCAGCGGGGCTTCAACGCCAGGATCGCCGTCTCCCATTCCTTTTCCCCACCCGCCGCTTTTGGTAGTGAAGCCACACGAGATAGCCAGGCGAGCAGGGAGGTTTCTAATGCCGAATCATTGAAACAACGGGGAGAACGCTATGCCAGCAATATGGGGGCTGTTTTGCTGCGAAATAGCTTGTCGGTTGCGGTTGGAACGGGAATCCGGGAATATGTCAGACGCGGTGCGCTGTCTGAAACATTTGCCAACCTGCCTCGAAGTTCGCTGGCGCTTATTTCTTCCATCATTATTGCCACGCCGCTGGTGTTACACTTTTCTGGACTTGCTCGTGATTATTTCAGTGGTGGATTAAACGGGTCAGTGTTTATGGGTCGGCTCAGCAGTTTGTTATTTGTTGCCGTTACCG
>NZ_JAGFPF010000471.1:0-1341 GCF_025962695.1 Candidatus Symbiopectobacterium sp. NZEC135
GATCTCTGCCGGCTGCCCGGATCGTCCCAGCGGGCTGTCAGCGCCAAATTGCGGTAGCGCCTCTTGCGGCTGCCCACCGCACACTTGCAGTGGCGTCCAATAGGGACCTGGAGCAACGGCATTGACACGGATGCCCTTAGGCCCTAACTGCTTGGCCAGCGCTTTGGTAAACGCCACGTTGCAGGCTTTCGTCTGGGCATAATCAAGCAGCCCAGCAGATGGGGCATACGCTTGTACCGAGGCAGTGGTGATAATTGACGCGCCCGGCTCCATGACGCTCAACGCATATTTCGAGAGCCAAAACATCGCATAGACATTGGTTTTAAACGTAGCATCAAACTGCTCGGTCGAGAGATCGACGATGGATTCCACGAACTGCTGTTTTCCGGCGTTGTTGACCAGAATATCCAACCCGCCCAGGCAACGATGCGCCTCTTCAATCAGCGACTTGCAGAACGCTTCATCACGCAGATCGCCTGCAATACCATACCCTTGCTGACCCGCTTCTCGAATAAGCGCAATAACCTCATCGGCATCTTGCTGTTCATCGGGTAGATAATTAATCACCACATCGGCACCTTCACGGGCAAAAGCAATGGCAACCGCTCTGCCGATACCCGAGTCGCCTCCCGTAATCAGCGCTTTGTGCCCCGCCAGGCGACCACTTCCCTGGTAGCTGGTTTCACCATGATCGGGGCGAGGCGTCATTTTCCCCGCCAGGCCCGGTTCAGGCTGGCTTTGTTGAGGATACGGGGGCATGGAATAGTGAAGTTCGTCGTGCTTCATAATCGACTCCTGTTTGGTGAGTTTATCAACGTTAACCAGCAATAGCCGCAGCGACCTTCTCCCGCGACCACACACGGTGTTTTTTCATAACGGCGGTAAGTTCATCCACCAGGTGTTGCGAGGTGTTATTGACGATAACGCCTTCATCGGGAGCAGGCAGTGATAACGCGGAGTACAGCGCTGACGCGTCTCCTTGCAGGCCAATCCCTTTGAGGTGTTTGAAGCTTTGGATAAGAAAATATTTGGCAGCACCGTTTTGCATCAATGTTGCGACAGCCTGTTTTCCGGTTGGGACAATCGCTGCGTCGAACAGCACCGAGGGATTGCCCTCAAACGAGCCATTAACCTCAAGGTGATGGCCTTGCAGCGTGGTAATCCCCCCGACTCGGGGGGCTAAGATTCTGGCGTGTACCCCTTGTTGCTCCAGGCAACGGATCATGCTGGCAACGGCATCGCCACACACGCCGTCAGCCACCAGCAGTGCAACCTGACGCGATTTGATACGGTAGTCCAGAGCCACCTCACGCGCATTTTCAGCATAAATACTGAGCGAAG
>NZ_JAGFPF010000473.1:0-1340 GCF_025962695.1 Candidatus Symbiopectobacterium sp. NZEC135
TGATGGTATTGGCGGATATGGCGCTGGGGTTGTTGAATCGCTCGGCGCAGCAGTTAAACGTGTTCTTTCTGGCTATGCCCATCAAAAGCCTGCTGGTATTGCTGCTGCTGATCGTGTCACTACCGTATGCGCTGCATCACTATCTGATGGAAAGTGAACGTCTCTACCAGCATGTTGGCGAGTGGTTTGCTCACCATGAGTGAGAAAACGGAGCAGCCCACCCGCAAAAGGCGGCAGGATGCTGAAAAAGAGGGCCAGGTGATCAAAAGCGTTGAGCTGACCTCCGGTGCACAACTGCTCGCCTTATTTCTCTTTTTTCATTTTTTTACTGATGTGCTGGTACAAAACATCACCTTGTTAATCCAGGAATCTCTGCGCGTTATCAATGCCCCTTTCTCCTATGCGCTGGGCACCGTTGCACGCGCGCTGGTAAAAGAGTGCGCGCTGGTGCTGCTCTATCTCGGGGCGATGGTAAGCGTTGCCACCGTTTTCAGCGTGCTGATTCAAATAGGTTTTGTGGTTGCCAGTAAGGCAGTGGGTTTCAAGGGGAGCAAACTTAACCCGGTGAACAATCTTAAACAGATTGTTTCCTGGCGCAGCGTGGTTGAACTCCTCAAATCCTGTTTGAAAGTGGTGCTGTTGTGCGCGATTTTTCTCTTGCTGTTCTATGCCTATGCGTCGACGTTTCGCGCATTGCCCTATTGTGACCCTCACTGTGCGTTACCCACTTTTTCCGCCATTATGCGTTTTATGTGGCTTGGCATGCTGGGCTTTTATCTGGTATTGGCGGTGGCGGATTACAGCTATCAGCGTTTTCATACGTTGAAGCAGCAGCGCATGAGCAAGGAGGATATCAAACAGGAAAACAAGAACAGGGAAGGCGATCCTCATATTAAACAGCGGCGTCGCGCGCTACAGCGCGAAGTGCAGAGCGGCAGCCTGGCACAAAACGTCAGGCAATCGGCGGTGATTGTGCGCAATCCGACGCATTTGGTGGTTTGCTTGGGATACGATCCCGAGACGATGCCCGTACCGCGCGTGTTGGAGAAAGGCAGGGATGCCATGGCGCAACACATTGTCGAGTTGGCGCAACGTGAGGCCATTCCGATGGTAGAGAACATCCCCCTGGCGCGTACGCTGTTTTATGATGTGAAGCGCGGCGAACGTATCCCTGATGCGCTGTTCGAACCCGTTGCCGCGCTGCTGCGTATCGTCTTGCAGATCGATTACGCCTCTCGCGAGAAGGCCGGTGGTGAGGAGCACAACTGACAGGCAAAAAAAAGACCGGGCCAAGGTACGGTGCCGGTCAAAGCGCAAAGAGAACCATAATGGAGTTGTGC
>NZ_JAGFPF010000472.1:0-1330 GCF_025962695.1 Candidatus Symbiopectobacterium sp. NZEC135
ATATGCCGTTATCGATGGCTCAATTGAAGAAGAACTACTGGATTTTTTGGCTGAACACGATCCGCCGCATTGTTGCTTATATGCGGAGCCCTTGCAGCAGGAATTAGTCCCGCTGGCTCCCTATTTAGTTGAAGTCACGCATGAGGTTTCAACCTGGCTGGTGAGTAAAACCTCGCCATGGGGGATCTATTTATATACACGGGTCAGCATGAAGGATTTACGCCACCATCTGCGTAAATATTTACAGGTTCTTCTTACCTCTGAAGAGAAACCCGTTTTTTTTCGTTTTTATGATCCCCGGAATATCTGGGATTTATGCCATGTTCTGAGTGAATGGGAATTGCACTGTTTTCTGGGCCCGATTGAAAAAATGATGACGGTCTATGATGGAAGAATTCGGGAGGAGCATTTTCAGCCCATTCGTGACCAGTTTCCGCCAACGGCTAAGCATCGAATGAAGTTTTTGAAAATTAGCCAGCCACAGCTTGATTTACTGAATCACTATGCGGAAGTAAAACATACAACATAGTGTATCACAGACTCCCGAATGGAAAATAAGTCAGGGGGATGGTATTTATCATGGTCTGCGAGATGAACCTGAACGCCTTACGGTCAACGAGTCTGTGAGTGAGTGTTATCATTTTTGTAAGGCAAAAGGCATTGAAGATGATCGCGCTATTCGCGGACTACTGCATTTGTTGGTAGAAAAAAATATATATTCAATAAAAAAACTTCCTGCGCAATGGCAGGACCTATTAAGTAATGAAAGCTTTCCTGGTCACTACCGGGTTGAACGTTTGCTTAACGATACACTGGGATATATTCCCCGTTAAAGGAAAAGCGTATGTCTGAAGGAAAAATCTCACTCGCTGCGGGCAGTGCCTGCGCCAACTGCAATAATCCCGATCCTTGTACTTATGAGATAACGCTTGATGCATTTGATGAGAAAACCCATGTCTGGCCTGTGGAGAAAAATATTCGCCTGAAAGTTCTGGATGGTGGCACTGGCAGCCAGGGAACGATAAAAATCGAAGGAAAGTGTGAAAAACCCACCTGTCCGCAGGCCACGCTGGAAAGTGGAAATGAAAAAATTGCGTTAAAGAAGGGTGTGCCAAACCCCATCACGCTCTATTACAAGAAACCCGCCGATAGCGAGCAGGCCGATCTGCCCGTCGATCCGATATGGTCCTATTTCAATCGTATTCATCTGCCCTCTGATGCCATTGCCACTCCCCATCGTTATCAACTGATTACGCAGGGCTGCACGGGTAAAGCGAGTTATGCACAAATAGAGGTTTATCCTGAAGTGGAGCTACGGGCTGTCATTGGT
>NZ_JAGFPF010000474.1:0-1339 GCF_025962695.1 Candidatus Symbiopectobacterium sp. NZEC135
ACAGGCTGTGTTATCTAAAGAGTATAAAGCGCAGGTGAAGCAACTCATTGAAATGAACAAAATCGACATTTCAAAAGGTGATATTAGCTTTAACTTCACGGATAACAATTTAATTAAAAAAGTGGTTGTGGATAAGCTTACCCAAGCCCAGTTGATTAATGGTCGTCTCGCCATCGCTCGCCTGGTTGTTGATAGCAAGGGTGAGAGCCAATACGCGATCATCCCCGCGAGCGTAGCTGAGAAAATTGCGCAGCGGGATGCAAGCAGTATCGTTTTACACAGTGCGCTGAGTCAGGAAGAGCAAGATGAAGAAGATCCCTATGCCGACTTTAAAGTGCCTGATGATTTAATGTGGTAATTGACGCTGCATGTTGCAACGGTTTAATGCAGCATTTAACCACCTAACAGACGACAGAAACCTTACCCCGTGGGGACGACGCATGAACAATGAAATACCCCTTAAATATTATGACATTGTGGATGAGTATTCGACGGAAGCTGCCACATTGGTGAGCGAGTCAGAACGTGACGCTCTGGCGCACTATTTCCAATTACTGCTCACCCGCTTAATGAATAATGAAGAAATCAGCGAGCAGGCTCAGCAAGAGATGGCCCGTGAAGCCCATATCGACGAACAACGCATTGATGAGATAGCGACGTTTTTGAATCAATGGGGCAATGAGTAGCGTTGCACCGCACATCACTCAAGGGCGGTGCTGAATTTTTCTCGCGCATCGCCCGTCAATGACCCGTGCCACGCCCTTCCCCGTCCGTTCCTCGTTTAATCCGGGTTACCAAGCCTGTTCAGTAGGATCTGTCGGGTGTGTGCCAGACGCGGCTGACGTAATGCACTCGGCAGCCACACCAGATTGTAACGAATTTCGGTGTCTCCCACCGGGGCTTTAATACGGGCCAGCTTACCTTCAGCAAGATGCGCACGGCACAAAAATTCCGGCATCACCGTCCAGCCAAATCCTTTACACAGTAGGCTTCTCTGACCGCGTAAATCCTGACCGACCATTGCAGGAAGCAACGAACCGAATTTTATCCGATTCTTACCCAGCCAGTGTTCGATCAGTGAAAGCTCAAGGTTGTAAGCCAGCAGCGGCTCATTCAGTAAATCCCGGCCAAAATGCTCACTGCTGTTCAGGCGTTCGGCAAGGGCGGGCGCTGCAATAGCGATCACGCGGTCGGTAAAAATGACATCCCCTTTTAATCGCGTATCGGTGACAGGGTGCGCGGTGATACCCAGATCGCAATGTCCTTCTATCACCATCTGGGAAACCATCGGGCCATCTCCCGCATGCAAATGCACGCGAATACCGCCTTCCAACAATGG
>NZ_JAGFPF010000475.1:0-1337 GCF_025962695.1 Candidatus Symbiopectobacterium sp. NZEC135
GTAATGACATTAGCGTTACGTGTGCTGTATGATTATCATCCAGATGACAGGTCGGAGGGTGACATCATGTCAGCGACACATAGCGTTTCAGTTAAACGCGAAACATTAAATTTACGCATCAAGCCCGCAGAACGCGATCTTATCGATCGTGCGGCGAAAGCCAGAGGAAAAAATCGCACGGATTTTGTCCTTGAGGCTGCGCGTGCTGCCGCAGAAGAGGCGTTGATCGACCAGCGGATCATCATGGCAGATCCTGAAGCTTATCAAGAATTCCTTGCGCGCTTGGATCAAGCTCCCTCGCCGAATGCTGCGCTGCGGAAAACCATGCAAACCCCAGCACCGTGGGAGCAGAAAAAATGATTTCCGCCCCTGAGCCACTTCACGCTAAGCATGAACTTTCCGCATTCTGCTGCGGCGTGGAGTCTATGGATAACTGGCTGAAACAGCGGGCGATGAAAAATCAGGTATCTGGCGCATCACGGACTTTCGTCAGTTGCGATGGCTCGAAAGTGCTGGCGTATTACTCGCTGGCTTCCAGTGCTGTGGCAACAACTGCTGCACCCGGACGTTTTCGCCGTAATATGCCCGATCCGATCCCGATTGTGGTGTTGGGGCGGTTGGCTGTAGACACATCGTTGCATGGGCAGGGCGTTGGTCGGGCGTTGGTGCGAGATGCTGGGCTGCGAGTAATTCAAGTGGCTGAGACTATTGGCATTCGCGGGATGTTGGTTCATGCCTTGTCTGATGAGGCGCGGGAGTTCTACTTGCGGGTGGGGTTTGAGCCTTCGCCGATAGATCCTATGATGTTGATGGTGACATTGGGGGATTTGGCTGGGAGCATGTAATTTCAAATCATTACAGTTGCCTTAAATTTCAGCAAATGTACTGCGATTGGTGAATATGTGCTCAAACTCAGAGATTAATACCGCAAAACTGTTATCTGAGAATCACACCTTTCAACAACGTGAGCAGTGGATAACAAAGAGTTAGCACGAAAATCTGAGTGGTTTAAGTCGATAGGACTAAGATTAGCCTATGATATAGCCCGCAAAATTGAAAAAAGATATAAAGATTTTAACAGATGTACGCATACTTTACTCGATGGCTTAAGCTGCCTATGTGGTTTTTTTGATTAAAATCAATGTATTATATTATTTTCAACCTTTAATTGAAAACCCTGTACTTTGCATTATCCTCATTATAGTGTATGAAAATCACTTTTAGCGGTTGACGAGATGTTAGGCACAGGTAGAATGTGCCAACTTTTGGCGAGGGGCGTCTAATGATTGTTAAATTTAAAGTTTCGACTACTAGAGAAGAAAAAAAACAATCAAATC
>NZ_JAGFPF010000476.1:0-1335 GCF_025962695.1 Candidatus Symbiopectobacterium sp. NZEC135
ATGGCATCGAATATTTCTTGGTCCGTCAACGGCAAAACAGTCGTGACCGATGACATAACTCTTACATGAATAGAAATAGCAACCTGATTACGGCCATTACCATAAATAACGGCACTCGTGCTGAGTGAGTCTTTAAAATCAATTTCTAGCACATTCAGTTGATAAAATTGGTCCCAGATGCTCATACCATCCTCCTGTTTAAAATGTTATAGATTTTGTACACCCCGATGAACCAGGACTACCATCTGGTTTATAAAAATACATTCTAAATTTCATCGCAGGCATATCAACTGTACATCTGTTTGTATTCTGATCAGAGCTTGAAAATGAACAGTAGAAGTTATCCGCTATTCTGAATACCCCCCTATTTGTCTCTACATTCATATACCAGTAGTCTCTATTACCAACCCCGCTTCGTTCAATCCTAATGGGAAGTCTTGGTAAAGAAACCACATCATTATTATTCGGCTCATAGTAATAAATCCACGACTCTCTGTTAGGATCGTTACCAATCCTGTGTCTAAGGTATAGACTTGTAGTGGTTGCATTAGGATTTATATATCCAATTCGGGTGTATGCATCCTGAAGTGCCATAGTAATACCTCGTGCCTATTAATATATTAGTTGACTAATAAATATCTTGATGTGTTTGCAAAAGTGTCAATTTCAAAATTGAGTGTAGAACGGTAAATTGAATTGCTCAATTCACCCTGCATGCATTAAAAATGCCCATAAAAATAGAGAGATAAACAGAAAAAAGAGTATAAACCTAAAAATCAGGAGAAATAATATGATTACTGCTACAGAATAGAGTTGAATTAGGACTATAACGAAAACCTATCAACGCATAGATAGAAGCGTTGAGATCATTTCGATTGCATTAATTTGCAATAAAGTTATTTATATAAAAACGATTTGATACCTAAGGAACTCAAATTTTACTACAGTTAACGTTATCCCTTCCCTTATAAACTTAATATTCTGAATATCAATAGACAAACTCTGGTTTAAAATTCAGAGGGCAATCATTATTGTGCAATAGCTTATAGGCTATCCTACCACCGAGGCCCTACTCAACAGCATTAATAGTGTGACCGCAGAGTATTCTTGATAAGGAAAATCATTTCCCAGGAAAATAACTGAGCCAGTCATACACATCCTCAAACAGCCGATGATGGACAACAATCGTTTTATTTTCCCGACATATCAGCCCTTCGTTTTGCCAATGTGCCAGTATTCTGGAAATGGTGACGCGAGTCACGTTGCTAATCTGACCATATTCCTCATGGGTCAACGTCAGCGGCACCGGATACCAACCCGCTTTAATCTCAATCC
>NZ_JAGFPF010000477.1:0-1335 GCF_025962695.1 Candidatus Symbiopectobacterium sp. NZEC135
GGAGAGCAAATAAGATTTGTCATTCGACCAGCGATGTAAAATTCAAAACCGTGTTAAAAAAATGAAAATAAATATTTAAAGACATGCATGCACGGTAAAACGGAGCAAACTAAATATTTACCCAAAAAGGAAGAAAAACAACTGTTGCCACATGTATCGCAATCATACACATAATATAAACCAACGGTCAACGGGTCTTAAATCAGACACTAAGCACAGCGTGGAAAAAATAAAAAACCATCAAAAACAACAATATAAATAACATCCATTGATAAGTTTTTTTTAAAAATCGAAAAAATCGAACAAAAAACGACTGATTTTCATTAGGGAAAAACAGAGGTATTTATACCCTTTTTATTTTAATAAAAATAAAATAGTTAGCATGTTAAGTAATTCATTTGGATATTATTCTGATTTTTCCCTTTTTCTTAAACCTCGATTAAATACCACCATTCCTGAATTAGCCATTAACATCACGGTGTTAATTTAGGATTATTCTCACCTTTATTTTCTGGGGTTAACACAGAGGAAAACAACATGATAAACCATAAAATCCGCGCACTTATACCAAATGCCAGCAAACAAATTCCTAAAAATCAGATAATGACAAAAAGAGCAATGCAATAAAGTCTGAAAATCTGCGTATTTGATCGATTTACTGGACAAAAATGAAACAGCCCCGCAATGCTTTGTTTATGGGCCTGCTCGTAGGGAGGAGTTTTCTGAAGAAGCAGAATGAGAATATTCCTATAATAAGCCATCGCACAAATTGAAAACAGCGGGTCCGTTTAATCCCTAGTGCAACTTTCTGCAACGCGTTCATTGCTCGATACCAATCAGGTTAATCTGTGCCATCAATAGCAAGGTTGAAGAAAGAGAATACGCCCAAGGCTGGGCCGATAGACGAAACTTCATCATGCTGCGCTAAAGAAAATATTCAGTGGCGATTGGTTCGTCCTGAAAAAAGCGGTGTTGTCGCGGCTCACTTCTCTGTAGACGGGCCCATTTAGGCTCCTGACCTTAACAACAATGAACGGCAATATAGGATTTGCACATAGGTGCAAACAACTCGACAAACTGTAACATTGCCTCGTTATATTCCTGCCTGTTGTCAACAGACAGGGGTAAATCTGTGTCTTACCAAGCCGAAATTCGCCACCGCAAAATCGCGTGGCCAAAGCTGCGCCATGCGCTGTCTATCGCCAGCCACGAGCCTGCCAACTTACTGGGCGCACTGCTGCTGATGCTGTTTAGCGGGATCATTCTGTCACCGGTGCTTTCCGTTTTGCTGAATGCAACACTGGTGCAAAGCGGCGATGAAGGCCGCACCGATGC
>NZ_JAGFPF010000478.1:0-1335 GCF_025962695.1 Candidatus Symbiopectobacterium sp. NZEC135
TGTACCGTCGGAAACAACGGCTGGGCGCATTGCCCAATGGGTAATTGCGTCCTATAACTAGCGTATAAATAAAGCATAAACAGGCAATGGCATGACAGCACCGCTTCCCTGGTGGCGCACGGGCGTCATCTATCAAATCTATCCCAAAAGTTTTCAGGACAGCACCGGTTCTGGCACTGGCGATCTGCAAGGCATCATTTCGCGCCTGGCGTATCTGCAACAGTTAGGCGTCGATGCGCTGTGGCTTACGCCAGTATATCCCTCGCCGCAGGTGGATAATGGCTACGACGTTGCCGACTACTGCGACATCGACCCCGCCTATGGCACGATGGACGATATGGAAGCGCTGATCGCGCAAGCGCACGGGCGCGGCATACGCATCATTATGGATATGGTGTTTAACCATACCTCTAGCCAGCATCCCTGGTTTGTGCAGGCCCAAACGCCCGACAGCGACTATCGCGCTTTTTACTGCTGGCGCGCGGGAACAGAAACCACGCCGCCCAACAACTGGCGTTCAAAATTCGGCGGCAGCGCCTGGCAGTGGCACGCCCCCAGCCAGCAACATTACCTGCACCTGTTCGCACCAGAACAGGCAGATTTGAACTGGGAGCACGCGCCGGTGCGTGAGGCGTTGCAGGCGGTATGCCACTTTTGGGCTGACAAAGGGGTGGATGGCCTGCGTCTGGATGTGATCAATCTGGTGTCAAAACAGCAGGACTTCCCTTCAGACAGCGAAGGGGACGGCCGACGTTATTACACTGATGGGCCACGCATGGTGGAGTTTCTCCATGAATTCAACCGCGCCGTATTTTCACCGCGCGGGCTAATGACTGTCGGTGAAATGTCCTCGACCACCCTTGAACAGTGCCTGCACTATGCGCCGCTGTCGGGCAATGCGCTGTCGATGACGTTCAACTTCCATCATTTAAAGGTGGATTACCCCGGTGGGGAAAAATGGACGTTGGCAGCCCCCGATTTTGTTCAGTTAAAGGCACTGTTCAATCGCTGGCAGCGCGGTATGCATAATAAAGCGTGGAGTGCGCTGTTCTGGTGTAATCACGATCAGCCACGCATCATTTCTCGTTTTGGCGATGAGGGCGACTATCGCACTCCGTCGGCCAAAATGCTGGCGATGGTGCTGCACGGTATGCAGGGCACCCCCTATATTTATCAGGGGGAAGAGATCGGCATGACCAACCCCGGTTATAACACCCTTGAGCACTATCGCGATATCGAAAGCCTGAATGTCTACGCGGAACGTCTCGCCAACGGCGAAACGCCAGCGCAGGTGTTGCGCATTCTTGCCCACAAATCACGCGATAATGGGCGCAG
>NZ_JAGFPF010000479.1:0-1332 GCF_025962695.1 Candidatus Symbiopectobacterium sp. NZEC135
GCATAATCGTTACCAGCCGGTCCATCAAGTCAGACAAATCCCGTTCGCAAATGTGCTTTTGTATCAGTGTCAACGCGGCCATACTACGATGCTGCATGATGTCCTCATCAGGAATGATCGTCACATCAACCAGCGGGAAATCTTCACTGTATAGCTGCTTAGCTAAAGCCGGATCGTCGAACAGTTGTAGCCAGTTGGTGGAGTTCGGGCAAGGGCTCGGCTTGCCCGCATAAAACAGTATCGGGATCACCAGAGGCAGTTTCTTGTTTCCCGCATCAAGGTGCCGCTGCATCGCGGCAATCGCGTAGCGCATCAGCCTGAATGCCATATGCTTGTCCGGCTTGCTTTGGTGCTCAATCAACACATGGATATACCCGGCTCCCGCGCGGGTCTGTAGGCTGTAAAGCACATCGCTGTAAAACGCTCTTAAATCATCCTCAACAAATGAGCCAGACTCCAGTTTCAAGGTGGTGAGATCGCAAAGCGCCAATAGTTTCTCAGGTAAATGCAGTTGTATAAAATCTCGGGCGGACTCTGGATGCGTCAAAAACTGCTTAAACGTCGCATCGTGCGGGAAGGTAGTTTTGTTGGCCTTTTTCATTAGCGCGGACTCTGAAGGTTATCCGCAGCAGTTTAGCGATCTTGACCTATCTGGTTCCTCAATAGGTGGTTATTCCTGCGCTGTTTACACCCTGTAATGCCTGATAAAAAATCGGAATGCAGCGGTCAGCATAACGCCTATCAACGGGTATGTTGGATGCCTTCTTAAGGACAAAATCAAAGTACAGTGAGAACCAGTACCGAATTGGCGATATCGCACCAGAGTCAGATTCCGGCAACGCTTCTAAGCCAGCAGTTATAAATTCGCCTGCCCTCAGCTCCGTTTGATGATTTTAAGCCTACTTTTATTTTCCGCGTCCCACCATAAGCCATTTCACTGACGCTGGCAGGCATCAACCTAAGGCGCTTTCGGTGGCCATCCGGCAGATATCATCGCTGTTTTAACAAAGAAAGGCACAACACTGACAGCATTTTCCCGACGGGCCGGGCTGGCTTCATCTACTTTGGGGAAATACGTTATTCCGCCATTGGCCTAAGGGAGAACAATTAATCGTAGAAGCCTTACATACTCGTCCTGAGACGATCTGGCCTTCGCGCTATCTCAACAGACAACATAGGAAAGATGGCGATAGTACAGCAGATTAAAGGACCGCCATTTAACCTGCCGTAATAGGGTCTGTGACGCTGTTATTCAGGCTGATTAATTCATGCGTTCTGCATGAATTAATCAGTGGCGTGCGGCGAGTAAATTCAATTTCGCACGAATTGCTA
>NZ_JAGFPF010000047.1:0-32487 GCF_025962695.1 Candidatus Symbiopectobacterium sp. NZEC135
TTGAGGTAAGGCGTCAGCGACAGCGGCTCGCCAAAATTCACATAGCCTTGCCCCAGATTGCGCAGTTTGCGTAACCCGCGCACCATTTGCATGAAACCCTCTTTCTCTTTGGTGGCACCGCGCAGCTCTTTCGCATAGGTGCCCACTTCCATCACATGCTCATAACCCACATAAATCGGCACCAGCGTGATAGGACGGGTACCGCCGCGTAGCATCGCCTGAAGGGTCATGGCCAACGTGCCGGTCTTGGGCTCCAGCAAACGACCTGTACGCGAACGCCCCCCTTCCATAAAGTACTCAACGGAGTAGCCGCGTGAGAACAGCTCGCCGAGATATTCGCGGAAAATGGTGGAGTAGAGCTTGTTGCCTTTGAAGGTCCGGCGAATAAAGAACGCACCCAGACGGCGGAAAATCGGGCCTGCTGGCCAGAAATTCAGGTTGATACCGGCTGCGATATGGGGAGGAACCAGACCTTGATGATACAGGACATAGGAGAGCAGCAGGTAGTCCATGTGACTACGGTGGCAAGGCACGTAAACCAGTTCATGGCCGTCCTGTGCCAACTGACGCACGCGCTCGGCATTATGTACGTTAATGCCTTGATACAGACGGTTCCAAGTCCAGCTCAGAATGCGATCGGAAAGCCGCACGGCTTCATAAGAGAAGTCCGCTGCGATCTCTTCCATCAGGGCGATGGCATTCTGTTGCGCTTTCTCATGGGAAATTTTCTTGCTGCGCGCCTCATCTTCAACCGCTTTCTTGATGGCCTTGGAGTCCAGCAGCTTATGAAATAATTCCTGACGTACCGGCAAACGCGGACCAACGGCGGCCAGACGCTGACGAGCAAAGTGCATACGGGCGACACGCGCCAGTTTGTGCGCTATGGTTTTGTCAGTGCCGTGTTCGGTTGCCATGTGGCGCAGCGACACGATGCTGGAGAAGCGCACGAAGCTGTCGCGACCCAGCCAGATCACCGCAAAGAACTTCTCAATGCCGTTCAACAGACGCAGATGTGGTGTCGCGCCGTGTTGTCCTTCACGGCCTGGGGAGCGGCCAAACATGACAGAAACCGGCACCATCTGTACATCGAGATAGGGATTGTTGCGGTGCAGATCCAGATAATCGTGGAACAGTTTGACGGATTCCTGCTTGGGCGTGTAATAGCGGAATACGCGCGGACCATCGTTAATAAACACGTGGCTGGGCAGTGAGATACCGTCAATTTCAGTGGGTTCCAGCGGATCGGGCAGTTCTAACGCTTGGCATTTTGCGCGCAGCGTCAGTAAATCCGCCTGTGAGTTATAGGGCAGCACATAAAGAATGGGGCGAGAAGGATCTAGCCCTAACTCCGCCACGGGATCGTTAGGAATTATCTTGCTTTTCACTAACAATTTAAGTGGGAAATTCAGTAATTTATAGTAAATTTTACGCCAGCCGGACATAACAACCAGAAGCCTCTTGAGTAGCAATGCGCCGCAAGGATACCAGAAAGTACACGGGAGATCTGTGGTGTGAGACAACGGTGTTACGGGAAAATTGCAAAAAATCTCTGATAAACGGATGAAAAAACATGAATAAGGCTACCGGGATAACGCGGATTATCAAGGCAACGGGATACTCTCTCAAAGGGCTGAAACAGGCATGGCAGCACGAAGCCGCATTTCGGCAAGAACTGATGCTGCTGGTCGTGGCAGTGCTGGTTGCGTGTTGGCTCCCCGTGTCACTGTTGGAGCGCCTAGTGCTGATTGGCGTGGTGGTGGTGGTGGTGCTGATGGAGTTAGTCAACAGCGCAATCGAGGCCGTCGTCGATCGCGTGGGGATGGAGCACCATGAACTCTCTGGGCGCGCTAAAGATATCGGTTCGGCGGCGGTGTTTGTGGCCTTGGCCTTTGCCGCCGTTGTCTGGGTGAGCATTCTCTGGCCGCTCGTGCTGGGGTGATTTCAGCGTGATTTTGAGGCAAAGCGCATAAAAACACAGGTATTTGCCTCTCTGTGATTCCCAAGCCGCGATGACCTGTATATACTCACAGATAAACTGTATAAACAACCAGGGGGCGGAATGAAAGCATTAACAACCAGACAGCAGCAGGTCTATGATCTGATTCGCGATCATATTGCGCAGTCCGGCATGCCGCCAACGCGTGCCGAGATCGCCCAGCAACTGGGTTTCCGCTCACCCAACGCGGCGGAAGAGCATTTGAAGGCGCTGGCACGTAAAGGCGTGATTGAAATTGTCTCTGGCGCATCGCGCGGTATCCGTCTGCTGATGGAAGATGAAAATGTTGGCCTGCCGCTGATTGGTCGTGTTGCTGCGGGTGAACCGCTGCTGGCGCAAGAACACATCGAGTGCCACTATCAGGTCGATCCGGCCATGTTCAAACCGCACGCAGACTTTCTGCTGCGCGTCAGCGGTATGTCGATGAAAGATATCGGGATACTGGACGGTGATTTGCTTGCCGTGCATAAAACGCAAGAGGTGCGTAACGGGCAGGTCGTGGTGGCACGTATTGAAGATGAAGTAACGGTTAAGCGCTTAAAGCGTCAGGGTAATACCGTGCAGCTTCTGGCGGAGAATGAAGCTTTTGCTCCCATCGTGGTTGATTTACGCGAGCAGAGTTTCACTATTGAAGGGCTGGCCGTCGGTGTTATCCGCAACGGTGAGTGGAGCTAAACACCGTTAGCCGACAGGGCGTTTCTTTTTGGGAAAGCCTTGTCGATGACGTGATGCGCCCTCAGCTCAGCGGCCGGGTTTCGCATTTTTGATGGGCACCGTATGGTCGTGATGACAGTGTCCATGTTCACGGCAATCAGCCACTTCCTGACAGGCTTCGCACAGGCCGTGTGCCTCGACTACGCTGTGACGCAGCGTGAAATTGGCGCTTTGTGCCAACTGCTGAAGAATGGCTTCAATGCCTTCCGTCTGACGTTCCGTCACTTGCCCGCAGCGATCGCAAATAAACAGCGCTGAAGTATGGCTATGTTCTTCAATGTGGTGACACATGACATAGCTGTTGGTCGATTCCACACGATGGATAAACCCTTGCTCCAGCAGAAAATCCAGAGCGCGGTATACGGTAGGGGGTTTGGCTTGCGGTTCTGAGGCACGCAGCAGATCCAACAGATCGTAAGCACTGATCGCGCCGTGTTGTTGAGCCATCAGCCGAAGCACTTCGAGTCGCTGTGGCGTAAGGCGCACGTTGCGCTGTTGGCAAATACTTTCCGCCTGGGCAAGGAGTTTGTCTTGGTCGCTTGAATCCATTGGCCTGATCCTACCGCATGATGATGAACATGTTGCCCATCTTACCATGTAAGGCGCGGATCGCGCTGTGATAATCCATCAGCAGGTCGAATGTGCCTCAGGCAACCAGATCGATAAGCAGCGCGCGCAGCGGGGCTTTGGCGCGGATAGTCAGCTGTTTTTCCTGCTGAATGAAGGCGCCATCTCCACACTGTAACATCGTTGCGTTCTCTTGCGGCGTCATGGCTTCCATCGCACCGTGAACCACCTGAAAATAAGCGCGGTTGCCGTTGAGTGCAAACGTATGCTGTTCACCTTCGTTCAATTGCAGATGGTGTACCCAGACCTGCTGGCGAAGTTGCAGGCTGCCGTTTTCACCTTCCGGTGAGGCGAGCAGTTTGACCTTGGCATCGCACAGAGCAAGTCGTTGCAGGGCGCTGTTTTCCCGTGAAGGACAGGCATTGAACCACAGTTGCAAACGCGTTAGCGGCGTTGTGTCGCTGATGCTGTGCTCGCTGTAGCTTACCGCAGGCTGTGCGGCCAATAACAGAACGTCGCCTGCTTTTGCCCGGATATGACCCCCGTTGCTGTCGCGATATTCCGCTTCACCTTGCAACAGAATATTTAAAATATCGACTTGCGGGTAGGTGCGCGGCTGAAATGCTGAGCCTGGCTTGAGGACTTCCTGATTCAACACGCGCAGTGACGCAAAGCCTAACAGCTCAGGATCGAAATAATGGCCGAAAGAGAAGGTGTAGCGCGCTTGCAGCCAGCCGTAGTCAGCTTGACCGCACTGTTCCGCTGTTCTGCATATGATCATGGTTCTGTACCTCAAAAATTATACTAAACAGATAGTAATTGTGTGGACGTTGGATTGTTAGCTAGTTAATCTGGTGGGTATATTCAAAATTCCTGAATGAGTGAGTAAATGGCAAAAGAACGGGCATTAACGCTGGAAGCGCTGCGAGTGATGGACGCCATCGATCGCCGTGGCAGCTTTGCGGCGGCGGCTGATGAGCTGGGGCGCGTGCCGTCGGCGCTGAGCTATACCATGCAGAAGCTGGAAGAAGAGCTCGACGTCGTGCTTTTTGATCGCTCAGGTCACCGCACTAAATTTACTAACGTGGGGCGTATGTTGCTTGAGCGGGGGCGAATCCTGCTCGAAGCCGCCGATAAACTGACCACCGATGCGGAAGCGCTGGCGCGCGGCTGGGAAACCCATATCACTATCGTCGTTGAAGCGCTGATCCCGACCGAGAAACTGTTTCCTCTGCTGGATAAGCTGGCGCAGAAAGCCAATACCCAGGTGTCATTGCTGACTGAAGTGCTGGCTGGTGCCTGGGAGCGTTTGGAACAGGGGCGGGCCGATATCGTGATTGCGCCTGATATGCACTTTCGCGCCTCTTCCGAAGTGAACACGCGCAAGCTGTACACCATGAACAACGTTTACGTCGCCAGCCCGGATCACCCTATTCACCAAGAGCCTGAACCGCTGTCGGATGTAACGCGCATAAAATATCGCGGGATTGCCGTGGCGGATACCGCGCGTGAACGCCCGGTATTGACCGTGCAACTGTTGGATAAGCAGCAGCGTTTAACGGTGAGTTCTATTGATGATAAACGCCGCGCGCTGCTGGCGGGATTGGGCGTGGCGACCATGCCTTACCCCATGGTCGCCAGAGATATTGCCGAGGGGCGCTTGCGGGTCGTCAGCCCGGAATATTCCATGGAGAGCCAGATTATCATGGCGTGGCGTCGTGACAGCATGGGCGAGGCAAAATCCTGGTTCTTGCGCGAATTGCCCAAAGTGCTGAACCAGGCGTGATGTGATGCTCAGGCCTATCGTTTGTTGATTACACCGTCTGTCCATTAAATCTGTCGCGCCCGTGCGGTGCGCTCAGATCGTTTTCTGGCCCGATGGAAATAATGCCATGCGGATTGATCGTACCGTGGCTGCGGTAGTAGTGATGGCGGATATGCGGGATGTTGACGGTATCTGCAATGCCGGGAATTTGGTAAATATCCCGCAGGAAACCGAACAGATTCGGGTAGTCTGCCAGCCGACGCTTGTCACACTTGAAATGGGTATGATAAACCGGATCGAAACGCAGTAACGTGGTCCACAAACGAATATCCGCTTCAGTCAATGCGTTGCCTGTCAGGTAACGCTGCTGTCCCAGACGGACTTCCAGCGAATCCAATGCCTCGAATACGCCATTGACCGCTTCATCATAGGCGTCTTGCGAGGTCGCAAATCCCGCCTTATACACGCCGTTATTGATGGTGGGGTAAATCCACGCATTTAACGTATCAATCTGCGTGCGCAGCGCCTCCGGGTAGTAATCGCCGGGCGTTGCGCCAATGCCATCAAACGCCGCATTGAACATGCGGATAATATCGGCGGATTCATTGCTGACGATGGTGTGGCGCGTTTTATCCCACAGTACCGGAACGGTAACGCGCCCGCTGTAATCGGCGTTGGCATGCAGGTAAAGTTGGTAGAGAAATTCGTGCTGGTAGAGTGAGTCACCAGTGGTGTAAGGAAAATCGATGCCGAAAGTCCAGCCCTGATCCAACATCAACGGATGCACCACGGACACACCGATGTACTCCTGTAACCCTTTAAGCTGACGCATGATCAAGGTGCGGTGCGCCCAGGGGCAGGCGAGCGAAACATAGAGGTGGTAGCGATGGGGTTGGGCCTCGAAGCCTCCTTCGCCCGTGACGCCCGGCGCGCCATCCGGGGTTATCCAGTGGCGAAACTGTGCAGTGGTACGCTTGAAGTGCCCACCTGTCTTGCTGGTGTCATACCAGGTATCGTGCCATACGCCATCGATTAGTTGTCCCATGGGTCCTCCATCATCAATGTAAAAACCAGGGCGCAGAGTACTGCGCCGCTGGTGCGAGGGTTATGCCTGGTGTTGGCATCAAACTACGTTGGTATAAAACTACGTTGGTATAAAACTACGTTGGTATAAAACTACGTTGGTATAAAACTACGTTGGTATAAAACTACTTTGGTATAAAACTACGGTGTTACCACTTTTTATTCAAAAGACGGTCGATGCTGAAAGCGCCAGGGCCCGTTACAGCCAGCAGCAGATAGCCGCCTGCGATGGTCAGGTTTTTCAGGAACATCAACTGGTTTACACCTTCGGCAAAGTTGGTGTGAAACAGCAGGGCGGTCAGCAGTGTGAATCCCGCCGTGAAAAGGGCGACAGTGCGAGTCAGAAGACCGAACAGCACCGCCAAGCCACCGCCCAGCTCCAGCAGAATGGTCAGCGGCAGCAGAAACGTCGGAACGCCCATGGCCTGCATGTATTGCGCGGTGCCCGCATAGGCATCACCCAGTTTGCCGTAACCTGCCACGATGAACAGGATTGGCATAAAGATGCGAGCGATAAGCAGCGCAGTATTTTCTAAATTTTTCATCATTTGTCTCCAAGGAAAAGGGGGGCTGGCAACAAGTCTGTATGCCGCGCTACAGCAGGATATCTCTGGGGATATCATCTGCACATCCGGTATGGAGCAAATACTATGGGGGAAACGGTTTGGATTCCAGCGAGTTAAATTGTCTGTTTTTTTCAGAAAATCTGAATATGTGCTCGCAATCCGTAGTGCTTAGCGGGGCGACAACGTTTTGCGCAGCAGTCTTAGTGTCCCCAGCAAGCCAATGCCGCGTCTGGCCCAGCGAATCAGCCGATTTGGGTGACGTACCCCATACAGCGCGGCAGCACCGGAAGCGAGAAGCCAGTAACGACGCCAGGCCATGATACGCAGCCAGTAACCATCGTAAGGTGCGGTTTTTTCCAGCCACACGCGTCTTTCGTAAATCACATCGATACGCTGCTGTTCTATTTGGCGTAACAGCTGGGCTTTTTCTTCCTGACGTTGCTGGCGATTCATTTTTCTTCCTCTTCCAGCAGCGCTCTGTCAGTGCGAAGCTCTTTGCGCGTGGCTTTGAGCAGCGTGGCTCGTCGCGCTTTCATGAGCGTCCAGACGCCGATAATCAGTGCCAGGCCAAGCAGCGTGGCGGTGATCCAGGCCAATGCCAACAAACGGTATTCGGGCTCCAGACCCCAGATAATCAGTGCAATCAGGCTCATCAGACCGAATGCGGCAAAAATAAGGGTGAGCCCGGTGAGCAGCAGCAGTTGGAACAGATGATTCTTTTCTTCTTCTAGCTCAATGACAACCAGACGCAGGCGCGTTTCCACAATGCCAACCAGCAGCGTCAGAATACGCTGTGCAGAATCAATAGCCCCGCTAGCGGGGCCCTGTCGTTGTTTATCCGTCATAACAGTTTTTCGGTCATAAAAGGTTACTGAACTCCCGTCAATCAGCGGCGTGCGAGTAAAACACCCAGTACAACCCCTACTGCAGCGCCGATACCCACGCCGGTCCATGGGTTCTGTCGAACATAGTCATCCGCATAATCAGCGGCTTCTTTGGTCTGGTTAACGATACGTTCGCCGGTTTCACTCAATCGTGAGCGGGTGTCCTTCAGTGCGCTTTCCGCTTTGCTGCGTAATTTTTCCAATTCCGCTTTGGATTTATCGCTTGAGGAGTTCAAGACCTCTTCCAGGGTATCTGCCAGTGATTTCAACTCATTGCGCAACAGTTCAGATTGTTGATCTTTAGCCATGATTAACTCCTTTTCGATAAATAAGGAGTATTAACTATAGCTCAACTTTTACGATTGGAATGGCGGAGTGGGACGAGATAATTCTGATAAGCTGCTGTAAGCGCTGGGTAATCCCATAAAATATGCCCAGCCCGGGGTGATAAGCATAGGGTTGGCGCGATCCAGACAAGCGAAATCTAATGGATTATTGCCCATCCGCAGCAGTAATCTCCTGCTGGGCTGCATGCAACGTTTTCTGGGTGTCGGCGAGTTTGCCCTGACGTTTTTGAATCTTGTCCTTATCCCAGTGTTGCAGCTTTTTGCGTCAGCTTTTGCCGCCAGAAAGGAACGGGTTTAGGCGGTTGCTGAGTGATGATTTTGGCCTGCGGAAACGAGGACAGAAGTGCTTCACGCGCGGCAAAGGTCTGCTCCGATGAAGCCAGTCTGACGATCAGGCTATCCGGCGCTGGGGTAATGCTTTTGATGGCAATACCACGCTCATTAAGACGCTGGTAAACGTAAAAGCCATCAGGGAGCGGTGCGCCCTGATGGTGAGGAAAAATGTGCAGCAGCGTTTCATCCTGTTCACGGCTCGGTGACTGCGTCAACAGGATAATCGGCAGCATCACCAGAATCATCATGCGCCAGATGGCTTTCAGATAACGCCAACCGAATAACACGTTAGTTACCTTTTTCTGCATTGTCAGCGCGTTTCTTACGCCACAATACCAGCAGTGAACCGAACAGACCGACGAACAATAACACCAATGGCAGCATCATCAGGCAAAACATCAGCTCATCTTCATACTTCATGAAAAGCGGCGTTTTGCCTATCGCAAAGCCAACCGAAACCAGAATCAACACCCACAGCAGTCCACTCATCCAGTTGAAAAACTGAAAACGGGTATTGTCCAGCCCTGAAAGCCCGGCAATGGTAGGCAGAAGCGTGCGAACAAAGGCGAGAAATCGGCCAATCAGCAGCGCAGACAATCCATGACGGTGGAACAACAGGTGAGCGCGTTGGTGATAGTGTGCGGGAAGATGAGAGAGCCAGCCTTGTACTACCCGGGTATTCCCCAGCCACTTCCCTTGAATATAGCTCACCCAGCAGCCAAGGCTAGCGGCGGTGGTCAGCAATGCGATAGTGAATGCATAATTCATTGTGCCTTTGGCAACCAGCACGCCGACCAATACCAGCAGACTGTCCCCGGGCAGAAAGGCCGCAGGTAACAGGCCGTTTTCCAAAAACAAGATCATGAACAGAATAAAATAGAGCGTCCAAACCAGTTTGGGGTCAGCGAGAATATCGAAATTTTGGTGCCAAAGCGCATTAACAAGTTCTTTAATTAATTCCATTCGGTATTCCTAACACAACAGCATGCTACGTGGCCCATCGGCGATGAAATACACCGACTACAAGGGTCATTATGTACACCGGCTCGCCATGGTGAGCGCTGTTAGAGTAGAACATACCGATGTTCACATACCTCCACTTAATCCATTTTTGTCCGCCGAGCCTGCATTGTTGCGTTTTGGCGGCAGTAACGCGGAAAATACTGGATTAAGCGTTAAAAAGAGCTTCTAACTGTAACAAAAGCCTAAAGGTTGAGATAGGGAATTATCGCAGGAAAAGGTAAGATTTATCGCTGCTGTTTGACAGAAAAGGTTTTTTTGCGCCCAATTTTACATTTTTTGACACAAACAGGTGTTTTAAGACGTTTTTGCCTCTGTTAAGTGACAGAGGCGACAGGTTTTTTTGTTCGAGTGGTCAGGATTTGTGCACGGTGATCGGTTCAAGATGCACGACGGGATTTTCGGCAAACATATAGCGGTCAACGTTGAATTCAAAGTCATCGGTGGTGGCGCGAAACAGCATTTGCTTGGTGTTTTCCAGATGCTGCCACATCGCCAGCTTGGCCGCGTAGGGATCTTTGCGAATCAGTGCTTTAAGTATTTGATCGTGCTCTTCGCACCAGCTTTCGATTGAGCGGTCGTCAATGTGTTCGTGCAACTTCAGCCAGTAGGGGTTGTGGATACGCTGGCTCCACATTTTTTCCACGATAGTGGCCATGGCCGAGTTCTGTGTCGCCAGTGCTACTTGAATATGAAATTTCAGATCCCACTCGGAATCACGGAAACGGTCTTCCTGACGCGCATATTCCTGAATCTCCATCAACTGGACGATGTCTTGGCGCGTCACCTGAGTCGCTGCAAATTCGGCAATATTGCTTTCAATTAATTGTCGTGCCTGCAACAGTTCAAATGGCCCGGCGGTAACAAACTCAATATCCCCGCCGTTGGGCACGCGATGGCTTTGTTGATTGGAAATGACATGAATGCCTGAGCCTTTACGCACCTCGACGTAGCCTTCCACTTCCAGCATGATGATCGCCTCGCGCACGACGGTGCGGCTGACGTTCATCTCTTCGGAAATGTAGCGCTCGGCGGGTAACTTCTCGCCAACAAGGTAAACGCCACTTTCGATGCGCTGCTTAAGTTCTGCGGCTAACTGTTGGTATAGTCGACGGGGCTCAGTGAGTGCCATATCTTTGCTCTTTAATAGATGACGGTCCGTAAATGGGGAACCTTTCCCTGCGACTTTCCTGCGCCGCAACCTCACCACAGAGGCGAAAAAAGGCTGAGAAAACCATCGCGTCGGGATTTGTTATACCACTTATTCGTGAAGCCGACCAACATCAAGGTCACAGTTATGCATGATCAACCTGCAATAAAAATGCCCGATAACCGGGGTTATCGGGCATCAAAGCGGGTTTAGCGGTGAGACAGGCAGTGATTAATGCTGCTGTGCCGTCTCGAGCGTTGCCGGTTGTTCTGCTTGCACTGCCGGGCGGTCTTGCAGAATCACCCAAATCAGAATGGCGCCCAGCACGTCAAAGGCTGCCAGCACTGCAAACAGCGGACCGAAACCAATGGTATCTGCCAATGCGCCTACCACCAGCGCGAACAGAGTGCTCGCCAGCCAGCCAGCGCCGCCGGTCAACCCGTTGGCGGTAGCCACTTCGTTACGACCGAACACATCAGAAGAGAGCGTGATCAGTGCGCCGGACAGCGACTGGTGCGCAAATCCACCTACGCACAGCAGCGCGATGGCAATATAAGGGCTGGTGAACAGACCGATAATCCCAGGGCCAATCATCAATACTGCACCCAGTGTTACCACCATTTTGCGCGAAACGATCAGGTTCACCTTGAAATACTTCTGGAACAGCATGGGCATGTAACCACCCAGTACGCAGCCCAGGTCAGCAAACAGCATTGGCAGCCAGGCAAACATGGCAATTTCTTTCAGGTTAAAGCCGTAGACTTTGAACATGAACAGCGGGATCCAGGCGTTGATGGTGCCCCATGCCGGCTCAGCCAGGAAGCGCGGTAACGCGATGCCCCAGAACTGACGGTTGCGCACGATCTGCCAGGCAGACATTTTTTTACCATTACCAGCCTGATGCTGAGATTCCTGACCGCTCAGAATGTAATCACGTTCTTCATCAGTCAGTTTTTTCTGGTCTTTCGGGTGTTTATAAAATGCCAGCCAGCACAGTGCCCACACCAGACTCAAGACACCGGTGATAATAAAGGCCATTTCCCAACTGTGCATCACGATGGCCCAAACCACTAACGGCGGGGCGATCATGGCACCGATTGAGGAACCTACGTTGAAGTAGCCTACGGCAACGGAACGTTCTTTGGCAGGGAACCATTCACTGCTCGCCTTCAGGCCCGCAGGGATCATGGCGGCTTCGGCCATGCCGACCAGACCACGTGAAAGGGCCAGACCTTGCCAGCTGTTTGCCATTGCGGTACTGGCGCAGAAAATGGCCCACAGGATAGCGAACATGGCGTAGCCAACTTTGGTGCCCAACAGGTCCAGTACGTAACCGGCGATGGGCTGCATAACGGTATAGCAGGCAGAATAGGCAGCAATGATGTAGGAGTATTGCTGTGTCGTGATATGTAACTGATCTTGCAACGTCGGGGCGGCAACGGCGATAGCATTACGTGTCAGGTAACCGAGCACGGTGCCAATGGTCACCAACCCGATCATGTACCAACGTAGCCCTTTGATTTTACGCATTTGTGTTTTCTCTCCGAGTCAAAAAAATAACACCGTGCCGCTAGCTGTGCTAACAACCGGTGTTGTGTTTAGCCAACAACGTTGGCTAGCGCACCTCCCAGAAGGGCGCAATCGCAGGGTTTCAGTAACGGAGCATGTTTGTGGCGTCATTGCGCTTACTTTTAGGAAGGCGGCAAGGCGCATCGATAAGGACGCCTTGCTCGCCTTTTGCTCTCTTGAAACCTGCTTTTGATTTGGACCAGGATTTTTTCTCTTGGGAATGGAATAGAGATTGAATCCTGGTTCAAGACGGCGCTACAATAATTTGTCATACAACTTTAAAAGTTGAGTGACATCACAAAACCATTATATTTATGCGGAATAGTTAAAATTTGTTCGATATCGGCCTGTGTTGAGAGCTTGCTGCGCGGTGTCCTGACCAATTTGCCAGGCGTGTGAATTTTTGCGATCATGACCTCACTAATGATATGAGATATCCAGCATAATTGGTGTGATATCTTTCAACAAAGGCCAATGTTGTGCCTGAGCGCACGGTGAGGAAGAAGAGTATGCCCCAGTTTCTTAGCGAAGATTTTCTGTTAGACAGCGAATTTGCTCGTCGTTTGTATCATGACTATGCGGCTGATCAGCCTATTTTTGATTACCATTGCCACTTGCCGCCTGAACAGATTGCAGAAAACTACCGCTTTAAAAACCTGTATGACATCTGGTTAAAAGGTGATCACTACAAATGGCGTGCCATGCGTACTAACGGCGTGCCGGAGCGTCTTTGTACCGGTGATGCCAGCGACTGGGAAAAATTCACCGCTTGGGCAGAAACCGTGCCGCACACCATCGGTAACCCGTTGTACCACTGGACGCACCTCGAACTGCGTCGCCCATTTGGTGTAACAGGTACACTGTTAGCGCCGGGTACGGCGAAAGAGATTTGGGATCGCTGCAACGCCCTGCTGGAGCGTGATGAATTTACCGCGCGCGGCATCATGCAGCAGATGAACGTGAAAATGGTCGGCACCACTGACGACCCGATTGACGATCTGCGTCATCACAAAGCCATTGCTGCTGATGGCAGCTTCAACGTCAAAGTGCTGCCGAGCTGGCGTCCTGACAAGGCTTTCAACATCGAGTTAGCCACCTTTAACGATTACATGGCAAAACTGGGTGAAGTGTCTGATACCGACATTCGTCGTTTCAGCGATTTGCAGGCCGCACTGACCAAACGTCTGGATCACTTTGCCGCACACGGCTGTAAAGTTTCCGACCACGCGCTGGACGTCGTGCTGTTTGCCGAAGCGGATGAAGCGACGCTGGATGGCATCCTGTCTCGTCGTTTGGGCGGTGCTGCGCTGAGCGATGTAGAAGTGGCACAGTTCAAAACGGCCGTACTGGTATGGCTGGGTGCGGAATATGCGCGTCGCGGTTGGGTACAGCAGTATCACATTGGTGCGCTGCGTAACAACAACCTGCGCCAGTTTAAACTGCTGGGGCCAGACGTTGGTTTCGACTCCATCAATGACCGTCCGCTGGCACAAGAACTGTCTCGCCTGCTGAGCAAGCAGAATGAAGAAAATCTGCTACCGAAAACCATTCTGTACTGCTTGAACCCGCGCGATAACGAAGTGCTGGGTACTATGGTCGGTAACTTCCAGGGTGAAGGTATGCCGGGCAAAATGCAGTTTGGTTCTGGCTGGTGGTTCAACGATCAGAAAGACGGCATGCAGCGTCAAATGACGCAACTGGCGCAACTGGGCCTGCTGAGCCGCTTTGTGGGCATGTTGACGGATAGTCGCAGCTTCCTGTCTTACACTCGCCATGAGTATTTCCGTCGTATCCTGTGCCAGATGATCGGCCGCTGGGTAGAAGACGGTGAAGCACCGGCAGACATCAATCTGCTGGGCGACATGGTGAAAAACATTTGTTTCGATAACGCTAAAAACTATTTCGCCATTGAATTATAAGACCGTGGGCGCGCGCAGGTGCGCGCGCCTTGACATTGTATCGTGGGCAAGGTGACAGGGCGGTAACAACCTGACCCCGATCGCACTTCCTGTCCTGAGGTAGCTTCTTAATGCAAACATTGAATCGTCGTGACTTCCCTGGTCGTCAACATCCTGATCGTATTATCCAATTCGGTGAGGGTAACTTTCTGCGCGCGTTCGTTGACTGGCAGTTAGATTTGCTAAACGAACATACCGATTTGGATGCGGGTGTGGTGATCGTTCGTCCGATTGATACCGATTTTCCGCCGTCATTAGACACTCAGGATGGGCTGTATACCACGATTATTCGCGGTTTGAATGAACAGGGCGAAGCGGTGCGTGAACCGCGCCTGATCCGCTCCGTTAACCGTGAAATCAACATTTACCGTCAGTTTGACGAGTATCTGGCACTGGCACACGATGCCAATATTCGTTTCGTGTTCTCCAACACTACCGAAGCGGGCATCAGCTATCACGCCGACGATCGTTTGACGGATACGCCGCCGGTCAGCTATCCGGCAAAACTGACGCGCCTGCTGTTTGAGCGCTTCAACCACTTCAACGGTGCCGCCGACAAAGGCTGGGTGCTGTTACCGTGTGAACTTATCGATTACAACGGCGTTGCACTGAAAGAACTGGTGCTGCGCTATGCCGCGCAGTGGGAACTGCCGCAGGCCTTTATCACTTGGATCAACGAAAACAACACGTTCTGCTCCACGCTGGTTGACCGTATTGTGACGGGCTATCCGCGTGCCGAAGTGGAAGCGCTGCAACAGGAAATGGGCTATCAGGATACCTTCTGGGATACCGCTGAATACTTCTACCTGTTTGTGATTCAGGGACCGCAATGGCTGGCTCAAGAGCTGCGCCTCGATAAGCTGGACCTGAATATCCGCATCGTTGACGATATCAAGCCTTACAAAGAGCGCAAAGTGGCGATTCTGAACGGTGCGCACACCGCGCTGGTGCCGGTTGCTTTCCTGGCTGGTCTGGACACCGTAGGCGAATCCATGAATGACGCGCAAATCAGCCGCTTTGTGGAAAAAACCATTGCCGAAGAGATCGTTCCGGTGCTGGATTTGCCTCACGATGAGCTGACCTCCTTTGCCCAAGCGGTGCTGAGCCGTTTCCGTAACCCGTTTATTCAGCACCAGCTGTTATCCATTGCCCTGAACGGCATGACGAAATTCCGCACCCGTATTCTGCCGCAACTGCTGGCCTACCGTGAGCAGAAAGGGGCATTACCGGCGCGTCTGACCTTTGCACTGGCAGCACTGATCGCGTTCTATCGCGGCGATCGCAACGGTGAAGCCTACCCGCTGCAAGATGATGCGCACTGGCTGGAACGCTATAGCACCCTGTGGCACGGCGTCAACGATCGCACCACCTCGCTGCAAGCGCTGGTTACCACCGTGCTGAGCGATGCGGATCACTGGGAACAGGATTTGACGCAGGTGCCGGGATTGGTAGAACAGGTTACGCAGCAACTGCAAGCGATCGTCGATCGCGGCATGAGAGCGGCAGTAGAAGGGTATTGTTAATGGCTGAAGATTTATCGATGCAAAGCATCATCAAAATCCACGCGCTGGACAATGTGGCCGTTGCATTGCGTGATGTTGCGCAAGGTGAGGCGGTAACCGCAGGCGGCGTCACGGTGACGTTGCCGCAGCCTGTAGCGCGCGGGCACAAATTTGCGCTTTATGACATCGCACCGGGTGAGATGATCGTGAAGTACGGCTTGCCGATCGGCCATGCGTTAGAGGCCATCGCACCGGGGCAGCATATTCATTCTCAGAATGCCAAGACCAACCTGAGCGATCTGGATGAGTATCAGTACCAGCCGGAATTCATGACGCTGCCAGCACAGATGGCCGATCGTGAGGTACAGATCTACCGTCGTAAAAACGGTGATGTTGGGGTGCGTAATGAGCTATGGATCCTGCCGACCGTGGGCTGCGTTAACGGCATCGCGCGTCAGATCCAGACTCGCTTCCTGAAAGAAACCAACAATGCGGAAGGCATCGACGGGGTGTATCTGTTTACCCACCCGTTTGGGTGTTCGCAGTTGGGGCAAGACCATGAAAACACCCGCACCATGTTGCAAAACATGGTGCGCCACCCCAACGCGGGTGCAGTGTTGGTGATTGGTCTTGGTTGTGAAAACAACCAGGTAGACGCGTTCCGCACCACGTTGGGCGAGTATGACGCAGAACGTGTGACCTTCATGATCTGCCAACAGCAGGATGATGAAGTCGAAGCGGGGTTGGAGCGTCTGCATGCATTGTATGAAGCGATGCGTAACGACCAACGCGTTCCGGGCAAGCTGAGCGAACTCAAGTTTGGTCTGGAATGCGGCGGCTCGGATGGGTTGTCAGGCATTACCGCCAACCCGTTGCTGGGGCGTTTTTCGGATTACATGATCGCCAACGGCGGCACCACAGTGCTGACGGAAGTGCCCGAAATGTTTGGCGCAGAGCGTATTCTGATGAGCCGCTGCCGCGATGAAACGACGTTTGAAAAAACGGTCCACATGGTCAATGACTTCAAACAGTACTTTATCGAGCACAACCAGCCGATTTATGAGAACCCTTCGCCGGGTAACAAGGCCGGTGGTATCACTACGCTGGAAGAGAAATCACTGGGCTGTACCCAGAAAGCGGGGCAGAGCAAAGTGGTGGACGTGCTCAAGTACGGCGAGCGCCTGCATACGCCGGGATTGAACTTGCTCAGCGCACCGGGTAACGATGCAGTGGCTACCAGCGCGCTAGCGGGCGCGGGCTGCCATATGGTATTGTTCAGTACCGGTCGCGGGACGCCTTACGGCGGTTTTGTACCTACGGTGAAACTGGCAACCAACAGCGAGTTGGCACAGAAAAAACCGCACTGGATCGACTTTGACGCCGGCCGCCTGATTCATGGGGTGGAAATGGACGATCTGCTGACCCAGTTTGTGGACATGATTGTGCAAATTGCTGATGGCAAAAAGCTGGCGAAAAACGAGATCAATGATTTCCGCGAACTGGCGATATTTAAAAGTGGCGTAACGTTGTAAAACCTCCCGCTTTTAATTAAAATGAAACGGCGTTCCATTTATTGGCGCCGTTTTATTTATTTTCACCACTCCTTTTCCCAAGGCACAGATCATGACGAGCTATTGGTTTGCTCAGGCAGTGGGGGCGATTGCCTTCCTGGTGGGGATTACCGTATTTTTTCACCGTGACGATCGCAAATTCAAACTACAGCTTTCCCTCTACAGCGCCATCATCGGTATCCATTTCTTTTTAATGGGGGCTAATGCCGCAGGTGCCAGCGCACTGCTGAATGCCGGGCGTACGGTGATTGCCACGCGTACCCACAACCTGGTTGTGATGTTTGCCTTTATTATTCTGACGCTGGTGTTTGGGCTTTCTGGTCTTAAGCATGCGGTTGAACTGCTGCCGATCGCAGGTACGCTGATCAGCACCTGGGCGCTGTTCCGCACCAGCGGGTTGACCACGCGCTGCATTATCTGGTGCGCCACGCTGTGCTGGGTAATACATAACGTATGGCTTGGTTCAATCGGTGGTTCGTTGATTGAAGGCACTTTTTTGATCCTGAATGGCTACAACATCATTCGTTTTTGGCGCATGCAGAAGCGTGGGCTGGATCCGTTCCGGGCAGAAACGCAAGCGCAGTAATGTCGCTATTGTTCCGTTTTCCCTCACCTTCAGACAGAAGATGAGGGAAACGAGAAGGTGTTACAACAGGTTCAGCCGCTCTTTCTCTGCCAACTTGGCATCTTCTGACTGACATACTGTTGCGGTAAACAACACATCTGTGGAAGAGTTCACGGCCGTTTCCACTGAATCCTGAATCACACCGATGATAAAGCCGACCGCGACCACCTGCATAGCCACGTCGTTTGCGATACCAAACATGCTGCACGCCAGCGGGATTAACAGCAATGAGCCTCCGGCAACGCCCGATGCGCCACAGGCGCAAACGGCAGCGACCACGCTGAGCAGCAGTGCGGTAGGCATATCGACGTGAATGCCTAGCGTGTGAGCGGCTGCCAGCGTGAGCACAGTGATGGTGACTGCCGCACCGGCCATATTGATGGTCGCACCCAGTGGGATAGCGACAGAGTAAGTGTCTTCATCCAGATTCAGCTTACGGCATAGTTCCATGTTCACCGGAATGTTGGCGGCAGAACTGCGCGTGAAAAAGGCGGTGATGCCACTTTCACGCAAACAGGTCAGCACCAGCGGGTACGGATTACGACGAATCTTCCAGAACACGATCAGCGGGTTTACGACAAGCACCACGATCAACATGCCGCCAACCAGCACGGTGAGCAGATGAGCATAACCCAGCAATGCGCCAAAGCCTGTTTCAGCCAGTGTCGAAGCCACTAAGCCAAAGATCCCGATCGGTGCAAAACGAATCACGGTGCGTACCAACAGGGAAACGGCATGTGCTGCATCGTTAATAAATGTTTTCGTGCTGGGTGATGCATGGCGAAAGGCAATACCAAAGCCGACAGCCCACACTAAAATGCCTATGTAGTTCGCGTTGATCAGTGCATGGATCGGGTTAGCGACCACACTCATCAGCAAGCCTTTGAGTACGGCAACAATGCCCGTTGGTGGTACAACATCTGCTGCTTGTGCATTGAGTGCGAGTGTTGTCGGGAACAGAAAACAGAGCACCACGGCAACCAGTGCAGCGGAAAAAGTACCGATGGCATAAAGCACTAATATGGGGCGGATATTGGTTTTCTGCCCTTGCTGATGATTAGCGATGGAGGCCATGACCAGTAGTAACACTAATATGGGGGCAACGGCTTTTAACCCACCAACGAATAGTGTGCCAAGTAAACCTACTGCAAGGGCGCTGTCACGCGACACCATAGCAAGCAGGATGCCCAAAACCAGCCCGATAACAATTTGTTGCACCAGACTGCCTTGCAGCAAATAACGCAAAAAAGCAGATTGAGAATTTTTCATAAAATAGACGGTGGTCCCGTTCCGTAACCTAACAAGGGTTGTGTAGTAGTGCGTCGCAGGATGAAAGCCTCTGACGCGTGCAATGGGCTTTTTTTCGTATCCTGTAACAAAGTGTTTGCGCCAAGCAGTATAGGGAAAAAAGCCATTAAAAAAAGCAATGACACAAAATTTTGTGCGGCGGGTCATTCACAAATCGCCTCCTTTTACGGAGGCGATAAGCGGCTTAGCGAGCGGCGCGCTGATTCACCCACAGGTTAATCAGCAGCGTGATGGTCAGAATGCCGGCAACAACGCCCAGAGAGATAGCGATAGGAATATGGAACAGGTCGATCAGCATCATCTTGGTGCCGATAAACATCGGGAGTGCTATGCACTAGAACTGCAAAAATTTCCGTTATCCCTGCTATAGCGATCCATTACAGAATTTAGTTGCGTGTTGGTTGTGGGACTTATCACTGTTCTATATTCGTTTTTTCATGAGTTACCGCTAATTAAGCGTTTATTCATTTAGTCTCGTGTCCACGATCGCTGGATAGGATTACACGGACAATTATATTGTTATATAATTATCTTCTTCTCAGATATAACACAGGCGTGTGTGGCAAGGTTGTCTGAATATAATGGAGTTGCCAGCAATAGCGAGCGCCATACAGATTTAACTCATCTTGTTTCATTCAAAGGTGTCATTGCAAAGGATGATAATTATTCCTATGATGACTTTCGTGCATACTTGGACTAACGATGAGGTGTAACTGTAAAATGGATATTACAATTACTGGTGCTGTTATAGTGAAAGACGAAGAGCGCTGCATCAAGCGTTGCATTGATAGTTTGCTTCCTATATTTGATGAGATTATCATTGTTGATACAGGTTCTGTCGATAATACGCTTAATATACTCAACCATTATACATGTGATAAGTTAAAAATATTTCATACATTATGGGAGAATGATTTTTCAAAACCACGCAATCTTGCAATAAAGAAAGCACGGTGTGATTACATCTTTTTTATAGATGCAGATGAGTACATTAATTCTTCTAGGTGTGAAGTAATATCTGCTTTTAATGAAATTAACCGAAACACTAAAAAGAATGATATGGCTTTATGCCCAAATATTCAGGACCATAACTCAAACATATCGAGATCGGTCAGAAGAGGTTTTGTTAACAACGAAGGTTTCTATTACTTTGGTTATGTTCACGAAGAGCTAAGGAAGAGTAATAGTGCGATTTTAGATTTCAATGTAAGCGTTAATATCATTCATGATGGTTATTTCCCTGAGATAATAGAAAGTAAAGATAAAGAAAATCGTAATTACCAATTGAATTTAAAGAACATCAGTGCTGAGCCACGTTATCTTAGATGGCGCTTTTTCTATTATCGAGATTCTTTTGAGTTTTTTCCTGTCGAGGAAATTTACCACACTCTTTCCAATCTAATAAAAATAAATGAGAATTTCCCGTTGCAGTATTCTAATTTAAAATCAGATAAATACATCTTCTCTATTCTTGACCTGATTGCAAGGGCAAAACTTAAACTCCGTGATGATTATGATGAATTTCAAAGAGTAATTGGCGTAATGAATGAAATAATTCCTTTTAATAGCAACGGTTTCTATTATTCAATGGTTTACGAGATATTTAACTGGAAAGATTCTGCAAGGAGAAAAATCGAGGAGATTCTGAATTTTAAACATTCTGAACGTCAATGTAACATTGATATGTTACATTCAGAGGGCTTGCATATTGATGCGGCTCTTTCTTTCTATCTCTACGAAATAGGTATGAAAGCTAAAGCAAAAGAGTTATTGCTGAGTGTCAAATCATGTGGCTTTCATACCGACCTTATTGATAGCTACTTACGTCAAATGTCTTATGACGAGCATGAGTGATAACTGACTGTTTCAGATAGTATATTCATCTGGAGGAACTACATTGAAAGGGATGTGCTGGTATTACATGACATAATAACCCGAAATCATTGTTGTCTTCGATGTAATAGTTGCTTAACAAAGAAAGTATGCCATTTTATGGAAATAATGAAAACATGACCCAGAGAGAAGTGTGGGTTGGCTAAAGTGTAGCGGTAATAGGAAAGATTGTTTGTAAAGTATCTAGCCTCATAAAAAAGATAGTTAACTAGAGTGTGATTTACGCTTAATAAAGTTAATGTTGATCATGTTACTTTGTTTACTTTTTGTGTATTGCAGTTCAAAGAAGATTAAGATAAAAATAGTCACGTGTATATTAACGAATAATCGATGGTGAGATGGTCAGTAGCGTGATAAAAATATTATTTTGCTGAGGTTTTTTATGTCGATATTAGCAACGATTTATCACTATGTTATCGTGCGATGTGGCAGTTTCTGAACACCATGTTCTGTTTTTATGGTCCCCTGGATAAATATGGTTTGGGTAACGGTCAATCTTAAAAAAGGTTCAGTTAGTTAGAATGGAAAAAGAAAAGATATACTTCATATACATGCCATCTCCAATGCTTGGACGTAGCCCAATGCAGGGTGTTAATGGAGCTGGTTTTTTCGGGAATTTATTTGGGGTGTATACGGAAAATAACTATATATCGAAGCTGAAAGTGGAGTTAGAGAAAAGAGAACTAAACTGGAGTATAGAAAGGGATAACACAGAATCCGATATACAGAAACTTATTGAACAAAAAGCCAGGTTGTTTATCTGTGCTCCTGGACTTCAATATCAGTTCTACAGAGGAGGGTTTAATAAAAAAAATATTATTTATTTAAGTGTGATGGAGTATGCGAGCAGTATTACTTGTCGTGTTTTCAAACGAATAGAGGAGTTAGATAATGAAAGAAAAGCATAATATAATTTTGAAAGAAATTACCGATGAATTAGCACTGTCTTTAGTATCAGGAGGCAATGGTGGCGGTGGAAGTGGTGACTGGGCAACTGGAGCCCAAACTATTTGGACAACTGCTATAGAGACCATCCTCGGTAAAAGTTGTTCCTGGCCTGGAGGTTTTTATAGCCCAAGTAACCCCACTCCGACAGGTTCTGGTACTTGTGTTGGCGGCCCAATCGGCAGTAGCAGTGGTCGAGGGTAAAAGGTGGAAGTATTTTTCAGGATAAAATGGATGGCAAGCCAGTGCTGGTAGTCATATTCTTCATATTAATTCTTCTTAAGGCTTGCCTATCATTTTGTGTACCTGCCAACGTATGAAAGGTGGTCGCTCAGGAGACCACCTAACTTGATAATAAAATGGCTTATTGCCAGTTGCCAGTCGCCAGTTCCAGATAGGCATATTCCACTTTTTCTATGCGGATTCTATCGCTAACTAAATCACCTTATGCATCGACTTATCTGTTGGAAATACTTTGCGGTTCTTTATTTCTGTCCGAATAACGCTGTTCAGTGATTTGGTGGTATTGGCGGTATAAATCGCCTCCTTTTACGGAGGCGATAAGCGGCTTAGCGAGCGGCGCGCTGATTCACCCACAGGTTAATCAGCAGCGTGATGGTCAGAATGCCGGCAACAACGCCCAGAGAGATAGCGATAGGAATATGGAACAGGTCGATCAGCATCATCTTGGTGCCGATAAACACCAGGATGACGGCCAGGCCATACTTGAGTAGCGAGAACTTCTCCGCCACGCCAGCCAGCAGAAAATACATGGCGCGCAGCCCCAGAATGGCAAACAGGTTGGAGGTCAGCACAATAAACGGGTCGGTGGTAACCGCAAAAATAGCCGGGATACTGTCAACGGCAAAGATAACATCGCTGATTTCAACCAGAATCAAGACTAAAAACAGCGGGGTGGCATACAGAATCCCGTTGCGCCGCAAGAAGAAGCGTTCGTTTTCAATGGTATCCGTCATCCGCAGGTGTCCGCGTAGCCAACGCACCATCGGCTTGTCGCCAAGATCGCCGCCATCGTCTTTGGAAAACGCCATTTTCAGGCCGGTGAACAGCAAGAACGCGCCAAATACGTAGAGCAACCACTGGAACTGCGTCACCAGCCAACTTCCACCAAATACCATTAGCGTTCGCAGGATGATGGCGCCCAGCACGCCATAAACCAGCACACGCCGCTGATACTGCGCGGGCACGCCGAAATAGCTGAACAGCATCAACCAGACGAAGACGTTATCGACGGCGAGTGCTTTTTCGATCAGATAGCCGGTGAGGAAGGCGAGGGCCTGCGTGTTGGCGACTTCTACGCCGAGCGTGCCTTTCAGATACCACCAGAATCCAGCGTTGAAGGCGAGCGACAGCGTAACCCAAATCAATGACCAGGCGGCAGCCTGGCGAAATGTCATGGTGGTGGCACCTTTGCGCCCTTGATAGAGCAGGTCTACCGCCAGCATGGCGATAACGATGACAGCGAAGCTGCCCCACAACCACGGCGTACCGATGGAGTTCATAACAGGTTCCTTGCAACAAAAATTAACACCGTCAGGCCTCATTTTTATCTGGCGCGGTAGCGGACCAGATAAAAAAAAACGACATGTATCGGAAGACACAGGTCGTTTGGTCACTCGCGTTGCAAATGTCCCTCGCCTTCCGGCAAGGTCTCACTTACAACGCCAATGCGGAATGCTCATTGGTATTGCCCGATAACCGGAAGCACATCTCTGCTCACTTTACAGCAAGCTTGACACGTGACTTCGTAATGACGATTAATCGGCGGAAAAGTTACTCCCCTTTGCATCAGCAAAGATAGGTGAAAAGTCGATCCAGGTCAAATTCTGTGAACGCTTTTCACCTGCTCCGTTATTGCTCCTCAGAAAGTGCGCTGCTGTCAGTGGGGAACACCACGCCGGTCTGACGGCGAATTTCTGTTTGCAAACGTACGACGGTAAGAGAACGTGCCAGAAAGGCGTGATTAACGTCATTTTGGGCAACCAGTGAGGCAAAGGTTTCCACTTCATACAGCATGCTGTTGATATGCTGCGGTTGGGATAAATCGATTCGTTGACCGTTGCGCGGCACCAGACTCACCTGCTGGCATTCCGACAGTCTGTCGATGACCAGCGATCCTTCCTCCCCCTGAATTTCGCTGGGAATGGCGCTGTTGCTCACCTTGGAATGCGCGATAATCACGTCAAAGTCCCCGTAATTCAGTACGACGCTGCCGTGTCCGTCCACGCCGCTGTCCAACAGGGCCGCACTGGCCTGAACGCTATGGGGGTCTCCCCACAGACTGACGGCGAAGGCCAGACAGTAGTAGCCAATATCCATGATGGAGCCGTTGGAAAATGCTGGGTTGAACGTGTTGGGGTTCTCTCCCGCCAGATAGGGCTGGTAACGGGAAGAATATTGGCAGTAATTCAGAAACACTTTACGTAGCCGACCAATGCGCGCCAGGCCTTGCGTCACCACGGCGTAATTGGGCAAGCTCGCGGTTTTGAAGGCTTCAAACAATACGACGTGATTGGCTTTCGCGCAGGCAATCATCCTTTGCGCTTGGGCATGGTTCGATGCCAACGGTTTTTCGCAGACTACATGTTTGCCATGTTCGAGAAACAGGATGGATTGTTCCGCATGCAAACTGTTCGGGCTTGCGATGTAGACCGCATCAATCAGATCGGACTGGGCGAGCGCCTCCAGAGAGGTGAAACAGTGTTCAACCAGATAGTCCGTTTGAAATTGCTGCGCTTTTTCCTGCGAACGGGAGTAGATGGCGATCAATTTCATCTTACCGGTTTCATGTGCAGCATCAACAAACTGGCGCGTGATCTGACTGGTTCCTACAATAGCGAAACGAATCATGACGGATCGATGTTCCTGGCGAGAGCGTGAGAAAAACAGAGTAACATGATGTGGGCGCAAGGCAATCGTCGCGTCGCGGTTCTGCGTAGGGGAAAACCACGGCAACAGAAGGTCATGTGGTCAGATTCGCCCTGGCTGACGAAAAGCATTTACTGCTGCCCAACGTTACGGGGTACACTGCGCAACCTTTATGACGCGGGAGAGGCCGATGAGCCAATTGGAACTGGAAACGCGAACGCTCACGTTGGTGCGTTATCCGAAAACGTCTGAGAATTCCACCTTACAAGCCTGGGAAGCCGCAGACGCGTTTTTGCTTAACGAGATTGCCGCTATGGAGCTTGCGCCTGGGCCCGTTGTGATTCTGAACGACACATTCGGCGCGCTGGCCTGTGGATTACACGCGTATGCGCCGCTCTGTGTCAGTGACAGCTATCTGAGCCAATTGGCGACGCGGCATAATTTGTCGCTCAACGGTTTTGCACCGGAATCCGTTGCGTTGCAAGACAGCCTGACGGCATTACCCGATGCGCCATCGCTGGTGGTTATCAAGGTGCCAAAAACGCTGGCGATGCTGGAGTATCAGCTCCATATGCTGCGCACGGTAGTCGCTCCACACACACGAATTATTGCCGGTGCGAAGGCGCGCGACATTCACACTTCCACGTTGCAACTGTTTGAAAAAATCATTGGCCCGACGCGGACGTCGCTGGCGTGGAAAAAGGCACGCCTGATTCACTGCGACGTGGCGCAAATCAATGTAGGTAAGTATTCACCAACCGTTGAGTGGGAGCTGGAGGGGTATGGTTACCGCATCCACAACCATGCCAACGTGTTCTCACGCGGTAGCCTGGACATCGGTACGCGCTTTTTTATGCAGCACCTGCCGAGTGATATTGAAGGCAAAATAGTGGATTTAGGCTGCGGTAATGGGATTGTCGGGCTGGTGGCGCTGGCGCAGAATCCTTCCGCGCTGGTTAGCTTTATTGATGAATCTCATATGGCGCTGGCTTCCAGCCGCATGAACGTGGAAATCAACCGTCCACACGATCTGCCGCGTGCCAGTTTTGTGGTGAATAACTCGCTGGCCAACATTGCCCCTGATTCGCTGCAAGCCGTGCTGTGCAACCCGCCGTTCCACCAGCAGCAGACCATAACCGACCATCTGGCCTGGAATATGTTCAGCGACGCGCGTCGCTGTTTAGCGCATGGCGGTGAGCTGCGTATCGTAGGCAATCGCCACCTCAACTACTACCCAAAGCTGAAACACCTGTTTGGCAACTGCGAACAGCTGGCAGGCAACAACAAGTTCGTGGTGCTGCGCGCGGTCAAGCTGGCATCGTCTCGCTGAGCGGGGCTTGAGTAACCGGCTATAGCGTTAGCGCCAGCCGGGTGGCTTGATCGATGGCCCGCCGGGCATCCAGTTCGGCGGCGACATCCGCACCGCCAATCAGATGTACGGCGCATCCGCTGGCCTGCAACGGTGCATAGAGCTCGCGCCGTGAATCCTGTCCTGCGCAGACGATGACCGTGTCGGCGGCGATGCATATCTCTTGGCCCTCATGAATAATGTGCAGCCCGGCATCGTCAATGCGCTGATACTGCACGCTGTCCATGAAGCGCACGCCGTGGCGCAGTAGCTGTGCCCGGTGTATCCATCCGGTGGTTTTACCAAGATGTTCACCCAGTTTTCCAGCCTTGCGTTGCAGCAGCACGATTTCATGTTGATGCACTGCGCCATCGGGTGCTCCGGCGGCGAGCGGTAATAAGCCCCCCCGTTTATCAAGCGTGCGGTCGATACCCCATTCGGCATAGAAATCGGCGTGCGGTGGTGCACTCAGATAATGGGCAATATCAACACCAATACCGCCTGCACCGATAATCGCCACCCGCTTGCCAACGGGAACCTTATCGCGCAGCACGTGTAAGTAGCTCACCACGCTTGGGTGATCAATGCCGGGAATCTCCGGCGTGCGCGGCGTTATGCCACATGCCAAGATAACGGTATCAAAGGTTTTAAGATCGTCTACCGTGGCGGTGGTGTTAAGACGTACCAAAACGTGAGTGAGCACCAACATACGGCGGTAATAGCGCAGCGTCTCCGTGAATTCCTGTTTGCCGGGAATTTGCCGGGCCAGATTAAACTGACCGCCGATGTTACTGTCCGCTTCGAACAGCGTCACTGCATGGCCGCGCTGTGCTGCGTTAATGGCAAAAGCGAGCCCGGCCGGGCCAGAACCGACGACGGCAACGCGTTGCGGTGTGTCTGTGGCGATCACCGGGAGTGTTGTTTCGTGGCAGGCGCGCGGGTTGACTAAACATGACGTCACCTTGCCGACAAATATACGATCGAGACAGGCCTGATTGCAGCCGATGCAGGTATTGATCTCATCGCTGCGGCCCGTTTCTGCTTTCTCCAGCAAATGCGAATCTGCCAGAAAGGGGCGCGCCATGGACACCATATCGGCGCAGCCCTGTGCCAGCATCTGTTCTGCCTGAGCCGGATCGTTGATGCGGTTGGTGGTGATAAGCGGTATCTTTACCTTGCCCATCAAACGCTGGGTCACCCAGCCAAAGGCCGCGCGCGGCACCTGCGTTGCGATGGTCGGGATGCGTGCTTCGTGCCAGCCAATACCGGTGTTAAGCAACGTGACACCCGCGGCTTCCATTTCTTGAGCCAGCGTTTCTATTTCTTGCCATGAGGAGCCGGATTCCACCAGATCGATCATGGACAGACGATAGATGATAATAAAGTGTGGCCCGACCGCACGGCGCACGGCACGCACAATTTCCAACGCGAAGCGGCGGCGGTTCTGTTCGTTGCCACCCCAATCGTCATTCCGCTGGTTGGTTCGTTCGACCAGAAACTGATTAATCAGATACCCTTCGGAGCCCATGATTTCCACACCGTCATAGCCTGCCTGCTGGGCCAGCGCCGCACTGCGGGCAAAATCAGCGATGGTGTGTAAAATCTCTTCATGAGTCATGGCGTGGGGAAGGAAGGGACTGATCGGTGCCTGAAGGGCGGAAGGCGCAACGGGATCGGGTTGATAACTGTAGCGCCCGGCATGCAGAATTTGCAGCGCAATTTTCCCTCCTGCTTCATGTACCGCAGTGGTGATCGGGAGATGGTGAGGGAGCTGTTCTTCATGTTCAAGCGTCGCCCCGCCAGCGACCACGGCACCTTTGGCGTTGGGTGCAATACCGCCGGTAACAATCAGCGCTACGCCGCCCTGCACGCGTTCTCGATAAAACGCCGCCAACCGTTCAGTGCCCTGCGGATGCTCTTCCAAACCGGTGTGCATCGAACCCATGATGACGCGGTTTTTTAACGTGGTGAAGCCCAAATTGAGCGGCGAAAAAAGCTTGGGGTAGGCGTGCATGATGCTCTCCGCAGAAACCGCGCAAGAAACTGGTCTGATGAGTTAACTGTAGCGAGTGTTGGATGTTATGTGAAATAAATGTTTATTTAATGTGATTTATGTCATTCCCTGCGGCGACACGTGATAATCGGGCGGTGTGCCAGAAGGTTTGTTGTCCGTGCCAACAATCATTATAATTCGCGGGATCAGGGTGCTAAGGAATCGCTATGTGGGTGGATGAGTGGGAACCGGCGCTGGAAAGTGCGCTTACCGATTTGGAACGTTGTGTCAGGTTGCAGCAGCAAGGCTGGCGTCAGGATCGTGAACGCTGGCAGCAGCAGCTCACGCAGGCCCAACAGCGGGAAGCGGAGCTGTGCGCGCAAATCGAAAAGTTAGTGATTCAGTTAAATTCTATGGATGCGTCGCCGGAACGAAATCCCCTGGTGCAGCGCATTAAAATGATTGGCGCCTATATTGACGCCTTGGCGAAGGATGCCTCCGCCTTTAGTCGTTCACTTCCCTGATCGGTTTGATTTGTCCTGTTTTTTCCACTGGTGTTGGTGCTCGCTGAGCAAACGGCAGAAGACTGCCGTTTGCATGACGCTGCGTGACTTCTTACAGTAGCGTCAGGGTTACGTCGATATTGCCGCGTGTGGCGTTAGAATACGGGCACACGATATGGGCTTTTTCCACCAGCGCTTGCGCGGTTTCACGCGCCAATCCCGGCAGATCAATTTTCAATTCCACTTCAATGGCAAATCCGGTTGGTGCGGCACCGATGCCGACGCTTCCCTCAATGGTGGTCGCTGCTGGCAGTGCAATTTTTTCTTTGCTGGAGACAAATTTCAACGCGCCAAGGAAACAGGCTGAGTAACCTGCGGCAAACAGCTGTTCCGGGTTAGTCCCTTCGCCACCGGCACCGCCCAGCTCGCGCGGTGTCGTCAATTTGACGCTCAGTTGCTGATCGGAGGATTCGGCGCGACCATCGCGTCCGCCGGTGGCTTTTGCGTGAGCGACATACAGTACTTTTTCAATAGACATGGTGTAACTCCTAAAGGCTATTTTTTATCGCGATACTAAATCGCGTGCTATTTAAATGGTCGAAATAAAACGTCGAGATAAGCGGCCATCAAAGATTCTCAATCAGTCTGGCACGCAGGTATTCTAACTGCTGCTTCATCGCTTGCAGCGTGCTGTCATCACACTGCGTGGCACACCGCATGTTTTCCGGTATGGCGCGCGCTTTTTGTTGCAATGCGCGGCCTTCTTCCGTCAACCGAATCAGCACCTGGCGTTCATCTTCCGCACTGCGCGTTCTGCTGACCAAACCGGATTGTTGCAATCGCTTGAGCAACGGCGTCAGCGTAGCGGAATCCAAATAGAGCTGTTCACCCAGTTCCGACACCGTAAGCCCGTCGCGCTCCCACAACACCAGCATAACAAGATACTGGGGGTAGGTGAGTGACAGTGCTGCCAGCTGTTTTCGGTAAACTTTATTCATTGCCAGATTGGCCGAATAGAGCGCGAAACAGAGTTGTCCGTCAAGCTGGTAGGCTTGCGCTGGCAATGATGTTGGTACTGTCTGCGTTTTCTTGTTCATGAAATACAATCTAGATAGACAAGGATTAAATAGCAAGCGATTTAAGAGTGAAAAACTTTGTTTTTTGATAATGGATTGATTTTAGTAATTTTATATTTTCATTTTTATCTAGACTACAGGTGTCTTAACGTTTTCCTTGCAGGGTTTACATAGTTTCTCCGCATTCTCCACATTTGACGCAATTGTGGAGGCGGAACTTGCAGAGATTTACCCTTACGCTAATTAACTCGAAGTTGCACGGCCTATACTCAATACCGTCAAGACGACAATCGTCGTTAACGAGTAACCTGGAAAGAGAGAGATAGCACTATGCGTAAACTGACAGCGATTCTGGTGGCATCTACATTGGCGTTTGGCGCGGCGGGTATTGCGCATGCGAACGATGCTCAAAAAGGCCACGGTCATGAAGCTCGTATGATGAAAGGTGAACGCGGTGGCCCTCGTACCGGCATGCATGAAGAGTGGATGCTTAAAGATCTTAACCTGACCGAGGCGCAGAAAAAACAGGTTGGGGATATCATGCGCGATGCACGCGATAACATGCGCAAAGTGATGCAGGATGAACACAGCGCAATGCGTGATGTGATTGCCTCCGACACGTTCGATATGGCGAAAGCTCAAGCGCAGGTCAATAAGCAGGATGAGATTCATAAAGCGCGGATGGTGAGCCGCTTGGAGACGCAGAACAAGATCTATAACGTTCTGACGCCTGAGCAGAAAAAGCAGTTTAACGCGAATTTTGATAACCGCATCAATCACAAGATGATGGAACCCGCTGAGAAGGCTGCGGCTAAGTAATTCAGCCTTTCTCTTCTGACAACCGCCTTACTCACCGTGCAAGCCTGTTTATTGGGTGGCAGATGAGAAGGCGGTTTTTTTACGCCAGATGTTCACCGGCCAACGGTTAACGTGCGAGTAATGTAAGCCACTCATTATGGGTTAGCTTGCGATAAAGCGGGCGTATACGCGCCTTAACGAACTGTAAAATCGCCTGTTCGTCCATGGATTCAGCCTTGGACGGATAATCCCCCCAGCCGCTGTCATACAGTTGGTAATAGAGGGTGTTCAGATAGTGTGTGGTTTTTGAAAAAAAACGTGGGCCAAAGTCGAAAAAGTGCTGAGAGAACAGATATAAGCTCTCTTCTATGCCCTTGGCGTTTGGGGTGTTCAGCAAATACCACATCTGTATCTTCAGCCAGACTAAGGCACTGGTATCTACGCTGGGCCTTTTTATTTTATTCTCATACAGATAGCGATCGAGATAACCGTTTATCTCGTCATAATCCAGCTTTACGTCCAGGCAAAACGACGCAATGATAAGCAGCGTTTCGGAATCATTACCAAACAGCACTTCCTTTTCTGCCCAATCAATCAGCGCGTTATAGTGCTTCTCCCGGTGTAGTGGCTCAAGCAGGGGTTCAAACTCATACAGAGACAATAAATCCTGTAAGGTGTAGGGATAGGTTAATGCATCCATGCCATCATCCTTTTAAATATGCGTCAGTGACTCATCAGCGCGATGAGCGCGATCAATGCGGGCATTGCTTGAACATAGAGAATTTTCCGGCTTACGGTGAGGGCACCGTACAGTCCGGCAACCAGAACGCAGGCCAGAAAAAAGACCTTAAATTGAAAACCTGCTTCACCCAGCCATAACCCCCAGAGTAATCCAGCGGCTAAGAAACCATTGTACAAACCCTGATTTGCGGCCATTGTCTTAGTGTCGCGAGCAAAATCAGCGTGGAGATTAAAGGCTTTACGACCAACGCGGGTGTTCCACAAGAACATTTCCAGGGCGAGGATGTAAACATGTATCGCTGCAACCAGGGCAATTAGAATGTTTGCCAGCACAATCAAGCCTTCTCGAAACCGTGATGTAGGGGAGTAAAGTATAGGTGAACTGCATGGGTTATGAATAAGTAATGTTTAACGTCCTGCCGATCACTGGGCACACTTTGGTGCGTGGTGAGTCATAAGTTCAATTACCCAGTCGATAAACACCCGAAGCTTGGCGCTTAAATACCGGTTTGGGGGAAAAGCCAGATAAAGCGGCATTGGACTAAATGTCCACTGTTCGAACAGCCGGTGCAATTCGCCACGCGCCTCATGCGCTTTTGCCATGTAGGTGGGCAATAAAATAACGCCAAGTCCTGCCAGGCCAGCGGCAAGATAGGCATTGCCATCATCAACGGCAAGCTGATAACGCCCGTTAGTCCTGACCGTGTTGCCATCATGGCTCGCTTCCAGTGCCGCAACCTTTCCGGTTTGTGAGTTCAGATAGCCGACCAGATAATGCGCTGATTGCTCCAGTTGATGGGGGTGGGTTGGTGTCCCCGCGCGAGCCAGATAATGCGGTGCGGCATAGGCTCCGATCGTCAAATCTCCCACATGGCGGGCAATCAGTGATTGCTCCGAGATATCGCCTGCGCGTATCACGCAGTCCACATTCTCCCTGACCATGTCTATCTTTCGATCGCTGGCACCGAGATCGATCTGGATATCAGGGTATTGTGCGTAAAATTCAGACAAAGCCGGCACCAAAATCAGACGAGCCAACGGACTGGGAACGTCAATGCGCAGCTTACCTCTGGGCGTGGTAACGGCGTTGGAGAGGCTGGTTTCTGCATCATCCATCGCGGCAAGCAAACGGACGGCATGCTCGTAATACACCGCGCCATCGGCGGTAACATGCACCTTTCTGGTGGTTCTGTTCAGGAGTTTGACGCGCAATCGGGTCTCGAGTTGCTGGATTAACTGCGTAACAGAGGTTTTGTTCATCTGTAACGTGGCAGCGGCTTTGGTAAAACTGCCCGACTCGACCACCCGAATAAAAGCCTGCATTGCGTCAAAGCGATCCATCT
>NZ_JAGFPF010000480.1:0-1332 GCF_025962695.1 Candidatus Symbiopectobacterium sp. NZEC135
GAATAGGCGGATTTATCCAATTCCGGCAGCACGTGACGGTAGGGCTGCATATCGCCACTTCCCGCATGCAACAGCACACAGGGGTGCGATGACACGCCCGCCGTTTCCCATAAGGTCACCAGCGGAACCGGCGTGGATGACGCCGCCGTTTGGTTTTTTTCCACTTGACGCAGTCGCGCAGACAGGGCTTTTAACGTCGGATCTTGCAGTAAATGACGCAGTAAACTGCCCCAGGTCAGGGCGCTGGCTGCGGCGACACGCTCGCGCAGTCGGCCAATCATGCGCGACAGCAACAGAGAATCGCCGCCACAGGCATAAAAATCCGCGTCCCGCGTAACAATCTCGGTATCCAGCACCTCGCTCCAGATAGCGGCAATGTCGTGTTCCAGCGCGTCACACAGCGCATCGCCTTGCACCTGTGACGCTGCGGTTGACGCGTGGTTCAACAGCGTTTGCGCCAACGCTGGCCTATCGATTTTGCCACTCGCGTTGCGCGGCAAGGCATCCCAAACATGCAGTTGGGTCGGGATCATGTGCGCCGGTAAACGCGTTTGCAGGTACACCCGCAGGCGCGCATCGCACACACTGGCGCGATCGGTTTTGAACTGAGCAATAAAAACGCCCTGTCCCGACGTTGCCAATGCGCTGTGCGCGGCAGGTGCGCAGTCAAGCAACGTCGCGCCGGCCTGCTGCAATAAATCGAGCCACTGTTCACGGGTAAAGAAGGTCTGGTCGGTCTCGGCGCGCAGGTCGGTGAACCCGGTCAGCTCGGGGAAAAACTCCATCGACACCAACAGCGGGTAGTTATGACGCCGCACCGGCTCAATGAACACCAGAATGCCGCCCGGTGTCAGCAGTTGCGCCAAACCGGCCAGCACCTCGCCCGCATGCCGCGCATTGTGCAGCACGTTGGCGCACAGGATGACATCCATGCTATTGGCCTGCATCCCCTGCGACGCGGCGGGCAGGTTCATATCGAACAGGCCGTAGTGCATACCGTGGTAGTTAGCGAAGCGTTTACGCGCCTCTGTCAGGAAGAACGTCGACAAATCGGTAAACCAGTATTCGGTACCATAGGCCGCCAGTGCCGGCACCAACTCGCTGGCGGTGCCCGCCACCCCCGCCCCCACTTCCAACAGGCGCAATGGGCGATCGCACTGCTTGGCAAATTCGGTAATGGCCGCAATGGCGATGGCATTCATACTGCGGCTTGCCACGTTATCACGGTAAGCGGCCTGCGCCGTCGACAGTTCGCCTTGCGGAAACGGCAGCGCGCGTACATCGCGCTCACCGCCCAACAGCCCAGCGAGATCCTCACTCGACGCCCGGCTG
>NZ_JAGFPF010000481.1:0-1330 GCF_025962695.1 Candidatus Symbiopectobacterium sp. NZEC135
CCCTTTATTTTTTATCTAATGATGGCGTGTTTTTTCATGCCAAAGAGGAACCTATCAGCGACGGTATGGTTCCTGTATTTTTCAAAATCTATGGTAAAAAAAATGAGGGTGAGATAGACAAAAATATCATCATTGCTGATGTCTGTATTATCAAGGATTTTGACACAAAGCAGACGATAATCACTACGCCATCAGAAGCTCTTGAAATGGTTTTTAATTTAGATGCTGAGGTATCAAGCGCTTTATCAAAATGGCAAAATTCCGATATTAAACGTGAGCCTTTTGAAACTTCTTTCACATCGTTGGACAACTTGAAAAAAAAATTATTGGATAATGGTGATGTACAACATGTCAAGGATTTTTTCTCTCTCAGCAGTAAAAAATTAGTAACGTCAATAAAATACAGTAATGAATTTATTGATGATTACAAAATTGATGTTCTCGAGAATAAAGATGATTATTCTTTCAATAGTATCACGTCTATTGCAGATTCTCCCTCTCATGCCTATCTTTTTGAGGTATTCAATGATGCCTTTGATAAGACTAAGAAAGATATTTCGAAAGTCCGTATGCTGATCGAAAAACAATCTCCGGAGGTGAAAGACTACGTAGAGAATAGGTTGAGAATTTCTGATTTTTCTGCTCAAAAATTATTCATTGATACGTTATTGATTAAACTGAATCGTATGGATCTTGTTTTTGATGAAAATGATAAATCGAATATTTTTCTAGTCATGAATAAGCATGAAAAAAAACAGACTATGGACAACGGTGACCTGAGTAGGAAAAATAATGTTGCTGGATTTTCATATTCAAACGATCCACTGGATAGAATCTTTATCATGACGGATTTTATTCACGCTAAAGAATATGGGTCACTCCCACCGCACATCAAATCTCAGAAACTCTCTAAGGATACCAAAGCAGTTTCTGCCACTATGTGCCATGAGTCGATCCATGCGTTGGGTCGCCCTGAAGATTATTTTTATCATTATTCTGATGGGAATGGCGATTTTGGCACTATCGAAGAAACGTTAGCACGCACTGAGCTCTATATCCGAGGGAATGTACAGATCAGAGGAGAGTTTCTTCACATGTGCAAACTCTACTTTATGAGCAACCCTGTTTACAGTTCCTATGACTTGGATAGCTTGATCAAACCTGAGAGCTTGAGTCTTTTATTCCAATATGATGATTTCCTACGTGGTGTAATATTAATCAATAACCCAGACACCATCAGCGTGCTGGTCAATGATATTGCAAAGTTTGCGTAATTTATTGTCATAGTGCATTTTTTTTAGTCTGCAACCAGCCATTCATCTGCATCATT
>NZ_JAGFPF010000482.1:0-1329 GCF_025962695.1 Candidatus Symbiopectobacterium sp. NZEC135
GAACCTGATGTCGATCCGCACAGCAGAAAGATCGCGCCACACCTCATTCTTGGCGTCACGCAGGACATGTTGGTGATGCAGGAAGAGATCTTCGGACCGCTGCTGCCGCTAAAAACCTACGCTGCCGGGATCGGTGACGCGATTCGTTACATCAACGCGGGCCCGCGCCCGCCTGCTGCCTACTACTTTGGTCATGACGCGGAGCGCCAGCGCCAGATAGCCACAAGGACAACGTCAGGTGCCTTGGTGATCAACGACGTCATGACCCATGCCGCGATCGACAGCCTGCCCTTTGGCGGCATCGGGGCTTCAGGTACCGGTGCGTATCACGGTATCCATGGTTTCAGACGTTTCAGTCATGCAAAACCGGTTGTTGTTCAGGACAGCGCCGCCATAACCAATCTTCGTCTTCGCGCGCCTTATCAGGATAAAGCGGCTGTTGCCGAAGCGTTCCTCAACAATTAATTCACCTGCACCCGCACTATCGAGGTTAACAATGAAAATTTTAATGGTTCTGACATCACATGCCGAACTGGGCAACACGGGCAAGAAAACAGGCTTTTGGCTGGAGGAGTTTGCCGCACCCTACTATGTCTTTAAAGATGCGGGTGCTGAGGTGGTTCTCGCTTCCCCGGCGGGCGGCCAACCGCCACTAGATCCGAAAAGCGATCTGCCTGAATTCCAGACGGCACTGACGGCACGTTTCAAAGCCGACAAAGATGCGCAGGACGCGCTTTCTCAAACGATAAAACTGGACACCGTGTCTCAGAACGATTTTGACACCGTGTTTTATCCTGGCGGCCACGGCCCGCTTTGGGATCTCGCGGAGTCCGCCACCTCGATTGCACTGATTGAGTCTTTCGATCGCGCCGGAAAACCGGTGGCCTTTGTCTGTCATGCGCCAGGCGTGCTACGCCATGTTACCGCCGCAACGGGCGATCTGCTGATCAAAGGCCGTCACGTCACCGGCTTCACCAACAGTGAAGAAGAGGCCGTCGAACTCACCCATATCGTCCCGTTTTTGATCGAAGATACGTTTATTGCCGCTGGCGCACATTATCAAAAAGGTGCCGATTGGATGCCGTTCGTCGTGGAAGATGGCAATCTGGTAACAGGGCAGAATCCGGCCAGTTCAGAAGCCGTCGCGGTCGCCTTGCTGAAAAAATTGAATAACGAAAGCTCAATGAGCCATTAAAAATTACAGGGTGCGATATTGGGTTAGCATAATTAACTGTGATAACACAGTAGCTCTCAATGCAATGACAGGGAGTCATCATGGCTACAATGAAGGATGTAGCCCGCCATGCGGGTGTTTCTGCGGCAACAGTA
>NZ_JAGFPF010000483.1:0-1328 GCF_025962695.1 Candidatus Symbiopectobacterium sp. NZEC135
CGAACCCTCGATACGCTTTCACGTATACACACTTTCCAGGCGTGCTCCTTCAGCCACTCAGACACCTCACCGGATTGTTCGCTGCCGATATGCTGCGGCGACGGGCGCTAATGTAGGTAAATTGCTGGGCAGCGTCAACGGGTTTATGCAACAAAATGCGCGTTTAGCCAAACTTAGTGCAATTTGCTGATTTGCTGACCAATTTTGGTTCGTATCGCGCGCGATAGTGATGTTAAATTTTGGTTATAGCTGCGGCGCAGGCTGCCAGTGCCGATGATAAATGGTATGCTGAAGATGAAATACCTAGCCAGGAGAGACCATGTATCCCGTCGATTTACATATGCATACTGTCGCCAGTACCCACGCCTATAGCACCCTGCATGACTATATTGCAGAGGCCAAGCTGAAAAATATCCGCCTGTTTGCTATTACCGATCATGGTCCTGATATGGCAGATGCGCCGCACTATTGGCACTTTATGAATATGCGTGTCTGGCCACGGTTGGTCGATGGCGTTGGCATCCTGCGTGGTATTGAATCCAATATCAAAAACCGTCAGGGCGATATCGACTGTACCGGGATCATGCTGGAGCAAATGGACGTGGTCATTGCCGGCTTTCATGAACCGGTGTTTCCACCGCAGGATCGTGTTACTCATACCGAGGCGCTGATTGCCACCATGGCGAGTGGCAACGTACATATCATCAGCCATCCGGGCAACCCCAGATATCCGATTGATATTGCCGCCGTGGCACAAGCCGCAGCGCACTATGACGTTGCATTAGAGCTGAATAATTCCTCATTTATGCATTCACGCAAAGGCAGTGGACCCAACTGTCGCGCCATTGCTGAGGCGGTACGCGACGCGGGCGGAAGGCTGGCGCTTGGCTCTGATTCCCATATTGCATTCACATTGGGCGATTTTACCCACTGCGAACGCATTTTGCAGGAAATCGATTTTCCGCAAGAGCGCATACTGAACGTCAGTCCTCGTCGCGTTTTAGATTTTCTGGAACAACGTGGTCGTCCAGCTATCGTTGAACTGGCGGCTTTGTAATCATTAAGTGACGTTGTCACTTAATCACCATAATAACAACAGGTATGACATGAACGAATTCTCATTGGTATGCCGGCTGCTCGGTACGCTGTTTAATCGGGCTCCTGACGACGCCGTGGTTACCCCCTTGTTGACGATGATTGAACAGGGCAAACTCAAGCCGCATTGGCCGCTTAATCAGGATGCTTTGCTGGAGCGCATGCAGCAGAGCGTTGATATCAGTGCATTAACGGCTGATTATCACGCGCTGTTTGTTGAACAGGGCGGTGCG
>NZ_JAGFPF010000484.1:0-1327 GCF_025962695.1 Candidatus Symbiopectobacterium sp. NZEC135
ACAGCAGTGGTTCGGTTATACCGGCATGGTCTTGGCTTTTGGCGTGGGCATAGGTGCGGTAATTAATAAGGTTTTAGTTGCGAGAAACTGGATGTTTATATCGCTATTGATGCTAGCTTGTGGGTTAGGGGGCTTGGGCGGAGTATTAATGTGGGTAATGGAAAATTCGTTGTGGTTTGTATTGGCGATGATACCAGTTGTCATGGCCTATGGTATTGCGATACCCAATATTCTGGCTCGGGCGCTGCGTCGTTATAAGGATGGTGCCGGAACGGCGGGAGCCATTCTGGGCCTGATGTATTACACGATGTTAGGTGGTGGCTTGGTGCTGGCCGGTTTAACACAACGTCTGAGCTTGGTATTAGTTCTAAGCAGTCTGTTAATGGGGCTGATGGCGTTGAGTATTGCGCGAGGAGAACGGAGGACTAGCATTGAGAATATTGGAGATATTTGACGATAAGCTTAATCAGGAGACACTGTTCAACTTTTATGCGGCGGGTTTCTTTGCCAATGACATCATTCTCCAGCCTTGAAATATTGACCCCAGAAGCACTCAGAACCTGATAATTGTCTTTGTCCCAGGCAACGCTGACGCAGCGTTTCATGACAGTACTCCTCCATTATGCATGCGTTGAGTACATACTCCACGTAGCTGTTCAGTAATTAGCCAGCATTCAACTCTAATCGTTTAAGTCCCCCATAAAACGAATAAACTCGAAAAACATCAAGAGCGATATCCATCGCGCCAATAGCAGGAAAAACGTAGCGTTTCAGGCAGGTAAGGATTTTATCGGCGTGCGTGTCCGACCAGAGTTTACGACTGCTGGAATGCCAGCCAGTGGCGATATAGCGAAACGTTCTTGATTCGTCCACTGCGGATTTTTCTGCCTTGCGAGACAGCGAAGGGCAGACACCGGATGCCAGCAACTTACGCGCCGCATCGCGCTTTTCACGGGCTGCTGCTAATGAGATCAACGGGTAAGCGCCAAGGGCGAGGCGGTTCTCTTTACGGTCGAAGGTGTAGCGGAAATACCACCGCTTAGCACCATGAGTAGATATCGTTAGATAAAGCCCTAACGAATCAGTGAGCTTGTATGATTTTTCTAGGTTTTTGGCTGAGCGGATCTTGCTATCAGTTAACATGGGCGGGTCACTCCGTTCATCGAACTGAATGACCCGTAATTTGACCCACTTTTTTCCGGATACCTAGGGATAACTAAGAATGCATCGGGAAAGATTTTTATGCCACTTTGGTTACATTACAAACACATAGGGATTTATAGGAACGCATAGGGAGGCATAAAAAAGGAGAAGTGGTGCCCGGACT